>NZ_ARQF01000019.1:300000-483188 GCF_000384815.1 Halodesulfovibrio aestuarii DSM 17919 = ATCC 29578 | reverse complement strand
ACCATCGCCGATGATACTGCAGGGGAGCCTGTGGGAAAGTAGGTCGCTGCCAAGATTTATTTTAAGACCGCGTTTCAAATGAAACGCGGTCTTTTTTTTGGTCGAAAGGCAGCTATGTAGCGCTTTCTCTTTTCTTTAGCGATAAGCGTTAAATCGAAGTTGAAGGATACCCTTTCTTCTCAAAGAAAGTGCATGAGGATTTGTAGGTCAATTCTTAAGCTGATTGTAACCGGTGCAATTTTTCTCGCTAATTGACTTTTTATTATGTGCCCGCTATTTTTAATAATAAATTATCAAAGAGAGGAGATTCCATTGCCTCAAGAATGTAGGTCGCAAAAAACTGTTGAGCGATACATACCGTTAGTAAAATTTCTGGGAGTTTTTCTTGGAAATAAATGCGAAGTTGTTCTCCATGACGCCGTAATAAAAGAAAAATCTGTTTTGGCTATTGCTAATGGGCATATTTCTGGAAGGACTGTCGGTGCTCCGTTAACTGACTTGGCTTTGCAATTTGTAGTAACAGAAAAATACAAAGAATCAGACTGGGTTATGGGCTATAAAACACAGTCTAGTACTGGTGTTCCGTTACATTCTGCAACTTTTTTTATTCGTGAAGACGACGGTTCGCTAGCTGGTATGCTCTGCTTGAATTTTGAGGTGTCTGATATTTTACAAGCCAAGGAATTGTTGGCAAAATTTATTGATGCAGTCGGATTTTGCGACACTTCCCACCTTCATTCTGATGAGAATGAAATGACAAACTCGAATGTTGAAACTTTTACGGATAACATTGAAGAGCTTACTGAAGGCATTATCCGTAGTGTTGTGCAGCATTCTTCGGTAGCTCCAGAACGCATGACTACTGCAGAAAAAATGGAAATTATGCGGACATTACAGGATCGTGGAGTCTTTTTGCTTAAAGGCTCTGTAGCTCTTGTTGCTGAAGTGCTGGCAGCATCCGAAGCAACAATTTATCGATACTTAAATAAATTATAAGTGCAATAAAATTTTTTAAAGTTAATAAAAAAAAATTGACTTAATAAAAGTTTCTCAATAAAAATGAGTCATGGCAATCGTGCTATGACTCATTTTTTATTTTTTAAGGAGAACGTTATGTACAAGGCAATTAACAGTAAACAAGTTCCAGAAGCAGTAGGCCCTTATTCCCATGGTGCTGAATTCGGTAATCTGGTGATTACTTCTGGACAACTTCCTATTGATGCTGCAACCGGCGAAATACCTGCGACTGCTGCTGAGCAGGCTCGTGTTTCATTGGAAAATGTGAAGAAGACTTTGGAAGAGGCTGGTTCATCTATGAAGAATGTTATGAAAACAACAGTTTTTGTAAGTGATCTTAATAACTTCGCTGCGATTAACGAAGTGTATGCATCATTTTTCTCAGCACCATTTCCGGCACGCAGTTGTGTTGAAGTAGCACGTCTTCCAAAAGATGTGTTTGTTGAAATTGAAGCTTTGGCTTTGAAATAATCAGAGCCTACTTGTAGCTAGCGTTTTCTACGCTGTTGTTAACGGGCAAAGCACTGCTGTTGAACATCGCTGTCTATGTTCTGCTGATGACCTGTATAAAATTGATCCCCCATTGATCACATGCAAGAAGGAGTAGGTATGTCATTCTTTAAGCGATTTGGAGAGTTCGGTCTTATTTTACAGTTATTGATAGGTATTGCTGTTGGTGTTGTTGTCGGTCTTACTGCCGGTAATGGCGTGATGCAAGTTGTGGTTAGTGCAAAATATGTACTTGGTCAGTTTATCTTTTACACAGTTCCGCTTGTTATTATTGCTTTTATTGCTCCTGCGATCGTTCGTCTTGGTCAAAACGCAAGTTCGATGTTGTTTGCTGGTGTGAGTTTTGCGTATTTATCTGCTGCTGGTGCTGCAACAATGGCCGCAGTTGCTGGCTATCTGATCATTCCGCACCTTTCTATTGCGACAGAAATTCATGCATTGCACGAATTGCCTGAAGCCCTTTTCCAGTTAAATATTCCGCCAGTTATGTCTGTTATGACAGCGCTGATTACTGCGTTGTTGTTCGGTCTTGCCACTGTTTGGTCTAAAGCTGAAACTTTCGAACGTATTTTCAGTGACTTCGAAAAAATTATGATGTTCGTTGTTACCCGCGTTGTTATTCCAGTTCTTCCGTTCTTTATTGCAACTACCTTTGCAGGGCTTGCATACGAAGGCACATTGACCGAACAGCTTCCTGTATTCTTAAAAGTTGTTTTGATTGTTATCCTCGGTCAATTAATCTGGCTGACAGTACTTTACACCATTGCGGGTATTATTTCTAAGCGTAATCCGCTGGAAGTTCTTCGTCATTACTCACCAGCATATCTTACTGCTGTTGGTACTATGTCCAGTGCTGCAACTCTTCCTGTATCTTTGAAGTGTGCTTCCAAATCTAAAGTACTATCAGAGAACGTTGTAGAGTTTATGATTCCGCTCGGCGCCACTGTTCATCTGTGTGGCTCTGTGCTCACAGAGACCTTTTTTGCAATGACTATTTCCATGATGCTTTATGGTGCCTTGCCACCTGTTGGTACAATGGCATTGTTTATTCTTCTGTTTGGTATTTTTGCAGTTGGTGCTCCTGGCGTTCCGGGTGGTACCGTAATGGCTTCTCTCGGTATTGTTGTTGGTGTTCTTCATTTTGATCCGGCAGGTGTGGCATTGCTTCTCGCTATTTTTGCATTGCAGGATAGCTTTGGTACCGCATGTAACGTAACAGGCGACGGTGCACTTGCGCTGATGCTTGAAGGTATTTTCAATAACAATAAAAAGTAATGAGTTGCTGCGCATTGCGCGGCAGAGAGACATAATGTCATGAAAAACGAATGGAATGAATATATAGCGATTTTAAATCGTGAAGTTGTACCGGCACTTGGATGTACTGAGCCTATTACGGTCTCGCTTGCTGCGGCACGGGCTGCAGAAGAACTCGGGAAGAAACCTGAACGTATACTGGTACAGGTAAGTGGCAACTTGCTGAAAAACGGTATGGGTGTGGGCGTTCCGGGAACCGGTATGGCTGGTCTTGGTATTGCTGCTGCCGTAGGTGCATTAGGCGGGAAATCGTCTTTGGCATTGGAGGTATTGCGTGACATTACTGAGAATGCCGTTGAAGAAGGCAAGCGGATGCTTGCATCCGGCGATGTGCTCGTTGAACTCGCAGATACAAGTGAGCTGCTCTTTGCGCAGGTAAGTGTCTTTAACGGTGACCATGTTGCAACGTGTACTATTCAACGACAGCATACATTGGTTACTGAAGTAACGAAAGACAGCGAAATTGTCTTTACTTATGCATTTGAAGATGAAGAGAGCAAAGCAGACAGCTGGCCACTGACCATGG
Source organism: Halodesulfovibrio aestuarii DSM 17919 = ATCC 29578 (assembly GCF_000384815.1). Classification (NCBI taxonomy): domain Bacteria; kingdom Pseudomonadati; phylum Thermodesulfobacteriota; class Desulfovibrionia; order Desulfovibrionales; family Desulfovibrionaceae; genus Halodesulfovibrio; species Halodesulfovibrio aestuarii. Next base: position 479,821 of record NZ_ARQF01000019.1, on the reverse strand, counting down.
CAAAGATTTATGATTTTGCTATGAATGTTCCATTCGATAAAATTACTTTTATCCTTGAAGCCGTAAGGCTTAATGAAGCCATTGCTATTCAGGGCCTGGAGCATGAGTTTGGCTTAAAGGTCGGACGTTCTATGGATCAGGATATTGCTCTCGGATTGCGTTCGGATGATATTACATCCTTTGCTACCAGACTTGCAGCAGCAGCCTCTGATGCTCGTATGGATGGCATTATGCAGCCGGTTATGAGCAACTCCGGCAGTGGTAATCAGGGTATCACGGCAACAATTCCTGTGCTGGCCTTCGCCCGCAGGTTGAATAAGTCTGAAGAAGAAATGGCGCGTGCTCTTATCATGAGTCACTTAACTGCCATTCATCTTAAGCATCACTTGGGACGTTTATCAGCTCTTTGCGGTGCAATTCTTGCTGCTACAGGTTCCGGATGCGGAATCGTGATGCTTCTTGGAGGTGATTATGACGGTATTGAACGAACCATCAAAAATATGGTTGGTTCTGTTTCCGGTATGATCTGCGACGGAGCAAAGACCTCTTGCGCACTCAAGGTTGCATCATGCGTGGAAGCAGCTATTAGCTCTGCACTGTTGGCCGTGAAAGGTGTTTGTGTACCTGGTAGTGACGGTATTGTTGATGATGATATTGAGATTTGTATCCATAACCTCGGCCGACTCGGAACGGTGGGGATGGTGGAAACAGACAAGGTTATTCTTGATATTATGGTGAGAAAATAAAAAGAAAGGGTGGAGGTAAAACTCCACCCTTTTCTTTTGGAACAGATACTAATCGACGGTGTGGTGACTTTGTATATGTTTGATAGCCTGCTGTGCAAGCTGTGCAACGCTGGTGCAATGAACTTTACGGTTTTCAAAGAGTTCCACGGGGCAGGTGTCGTCCAGTAAACTTTTGAGTGCCGGAATATTGGTTTCCGTGCCGATAAAGCCAAGTGCCCATGCGGAAAGTCCACGTCCTTCTGGATCTTCATCCTGCAAGCCCCATGATAAGGCTCTGACAGAAGGACGTATGAGCTCCGGATACTTCTTCGCCATTCTTCCAAGTCCCCAGTAGACACCTCTGCGGAGCGGTGGATGGTCGAGATAATTGTCATCGTCCGAGGTTTCTCGAATATACGAATGCAGCATCCGGTTGTATTCGTTTGCTAGAGTTTGGCTGTTAATCATCGCCTCTGCCATTGCTTCAGCAATGCCCCAGCCAATATTTCCTGACTCTTCATTCATATGCCAGAGTAAGCGGCGCATAATTATGCGTGCCTGCTCAAGGTCTTCTTGTGCCAGTTTGCCCATTACTAGTCCAAATGCTGTAACGGCACGCCATTTCATTTCTCCACCGAAAAGAAAGAACGACATAAGCGGTCCCACTGTCTGTGCGGCAGGCATTGCAGCAATGTGCTGTAGGGAAGCTTCCCAGTCTGGTTGTTCCAGCATGGAACGCAGTTCTGTTTTTAGTGCACGAAATCTTGCCATATGCGCCTCCAAGTGATCTCTTTTCTTAACAGTAATTTTTCCTGATAATAAAGCAAGCTTTTTATGGGTGTTATGCGTTATTTACTGAACGTTCTCTAATTTAAGATATAGAATTTACTGTGGATGAACAGGATATGTGCCTCAGTGCAGACTCGACTCTCTAAAATGTTAGTGGTATAGGGCATATTGAGAAAAAGGGAGTGGCTTAACAGGTTTCTTTCTTTTAACCCCGCCCGGTTTTTATCTATGTAGGTTGAAACCATTCCCCCACGGGCGGGGGTTTTTTCATCATATATACGTTGCAGGCACGTCCTGCAGTGCCTAGAGGTGGAATATGGATAAGGCAAAAAAAGAAGCAATACAGGTAACTAAAGAAATTGTGGTAAAGTTTATTGAGACTGGCCGCGTTTCACCTTCTAATATCAGCGAAGTGTTTCCTGCGGTATTTGAAGTTGTTTCTTCCACTGTTTGTGAAGATGAAACGGAAACCGAAGAGTAGGCTTTGTAGTACATGCAATGTTCACCAAATGAACATGCCCGAGAAGTTTCCGGCATGTTTAGCCGTATTGCCCGCTGGTACGATTTTTTGAATCATCTGCTTAGCGGCGGAATGGATTTCTACTGGCGACAGCAGCTTGTGAAGGCAACAGTACCGGGGAAAACCGGTCTGATGCTTGATCTTGCCGCTGGTACTATGGATGTTTCCTTAGAAATTGTCCGCCAGCATCCGCAGACTAAAGTTGCAGCGTTAGACTATTGTCGTCCTATGCTGACCACTGGTCGCAAAAAGCTTACAAAGGGACGCGACAGACGTATCTTCCCAGTGCATGCTGACGGCAGAACCTTGCCGTTGCCGGACAACAGTGTCGATTGTGCAACAATTTCGTTTGGAATCCGCAATATTATTCCGCGTGAGGAAGCGTTTAAAGAACTTAATCGTGTACTTGTGCCGGGCGGAAGATTGTGTATTCTTGAATTTGGTACTGGTAAGCATCCCGTATGGAAGGGCTTTTACAACATGTACCTGAAAAAAATTCTTCCTATGATTGGTAAAATTTTTTCTGGCGATGCTGGTGCATACCAGTATCTTGCCGATACCATCATGGCATTTCCGACAGCCGCTGAGCTGAGTACTGAAATGATGAAAGCCGGTTTTGACCGTGTATATTACAAGCCGATGACATCAGGCATTGTTTATTTGCATGTGGCACAGAAGAAAGCCGAGTAAGACCCGGAAGACATGAGGTAACGTGTCGCAGTTTTTTCCTGCAACAGGAATACCCGTTAACAAATGACGGGGAAGGCGCAGCGTAGAAATGCGGTGCGACTAATGGCGCATAAGCCAAACAAGCAGAACACCGGCAGACATGGCGGTTAATCCCATGTAGCGTAAAGCGTTTGGTCCGCGTTCTGCAATTTCACGTAAGTATTTAGGAAGCTTGTCCGCAAAAAGGACGTAAGGAAGACCTTCGAGAACAAATGCAAGCCCTAGCGCTGTGAGTAGTAAATTCCAATCGATCTGCATGGAGCCTGTTTTTTCATACACGGGCCGTTAAGTCCAGCAGGTAACGAGGAGAAGACATGGTATCTTTTGAACGGATTGTGTCTGGAGATGTTCCTATTGCCGTTATCGGCCTTGGTTATGTCGGTTTACCTCTTGCTATTTCTTTGGCGAAACATTTTTCCGTTATCGGATACGACCAGCATGCGCAGCGGGTAGATGCCCTGCGCCGTGGAAAAGATCTGACCGGAGAGGTCTCTCCAGAAGCTCTCGATGATAGTACTGCGTATTTTACTGCTGATCCGCAGCTTTTAGAGAAAGCTGGAGTGCACATAATAGCGGTTCCGACACCTATTGATGCACATCATACGCCGGACTTGATTCCGTTGCTTATGGCTACCAGAACCGTTGCTTCCTTCATGCAGCGCGATTCAGTGGTAGTGTATGAGTCAACGGTATGGCCGGGAGCCACAGAGGAAAAGTGTGTTCCTGTGCTTGAAAATGTATCCGGAATGCGGTTTGGCAGGGATTTCTCTGTCGGTTATTCGCCGGAGCGCATCAATCCCGGAGATAAGGTGCATACTATTGAAAATGTCGTTAAAATTGTTGCCGGTTCAGACGACATGACAACAGCGTTGTTAGCGGGAGTGTATGGAAAAATTATTCCTGCCGGTGTGCATCCTGTCAGTTCAATAATGGTCGCCGAAGCTGCAAAGGTTATCGAAAATACGCAGCGGGATTTGAATATTGCGTTAATGAACGAGCTGGCGATTATCTTCAATGCATTAGGGATTGATACAGGCGAAGTGCTTGAAGCAGCTGGAACAAAATGGAATTTTCTGCCATTTGCGCCGGGGCTTGTTGGTGGGCATTGCATAGGGGTAGACCCGTATTATCTAACTTTTAAAGCAGAATCATTAGGGTATCATCCGCAGGTTATTCTTGCCGGTAGGCGTATTAACGACTCTATGGGCAAGTTTGTCGCTGAATCCTGCGTAAAGGAGCTTATCCGTAAAGGCGTTTCAGTCCGTGATGCAAAAGTTGGAATATTAGGGTTTACGTACAAAGAGAATGTACCGGATATCCGCAATACCCGCGTAATTGATATTGTCAGAGAACTTAAGGAATATGGGATAGAAGCACTCGTGCATGATCCTATTGCTGATAACGAGCAGGCTATTCGCGAGTATGAAATTTCGCTGAGCCACCTCAAAGATTTTCAGCAGTTGGATGCTGTTATTGTCGCAGTACCTCACGATGACTATTCTTTTATCCAGCCAAACCAGTTGCTCAAGTGGTTTCGCAATGCCGCGAATACGTTAGTGGTAGATGTGAAGGGATTTTTCGATCCTGCTGTGATGGAGGCAGTAGGGATAGAACTTTGGAGAATGTGACGATGGCTGGACCTTTCCGTGTAGATTGTAGAAAAGATTGCTGAACTGGGTATTTTGAAGCGAGTTCGCTTCTGAAAAAGATTGAAAAAGGAACACAGGTCATTGTTGCTGCCACAGAAGATGATCGCAGACGTATTGAGCGGATTGCGAGAGTGCGCGACGCCAGTATTGTCGCAGAGCTTTCGTTGGGAGGGACGCTTGTTAACTTTACTCTGGAAAAAATGAAATGACACTGGTTATTGCAACAGCAACTCAAACTGAAATGAAAGCTGTTCTGCTAGGGTTTAACGGGCGTGGGCGGATTGGATGCAATTTTCCTCATGCAGGGGAATATTGTGAATCGCCTGTTAACGATCATCATTGTCTACTTGCGGTTACGGGAGTCGGTCCTGTCAATGCTGCGTTAAGTATTGGCAGAATTCTCGGTGAGCGCAAAGATATTACTGGTGTCCTAAACCTTGGGGTTGCAGGAAGTTTTGATTTAGAGCAAGCTCCGTTAGGCAGTGTTGTCGCTGCCGATTCGGAAATTTGGCCGGAATACGGACTGCATACGGCAGAAGGTATTGACCCTGAAGGTATTAAATTTCCCATATGGGAATATAATGGCGTCGATGGACCGTGTCCTGTGTGGGATAGAATAGAGCTGGAGTTACAGAAAGCTTTCCGAATGCTCAATTTATCTCCTCCGAAGGATTTACTAAGAGGCGCAAGCATGACAGTATCCGGCGTCACCGGAACAGAAGAACGTGCCCGTATGCTGGTTGAGCGGTACAAGCCGCTTACTGAAAATATGGAAGGGTTCTCCCTTGCTCTTGCTTGTCTTCAATCCGGAATTCCTTTTCTTGAACTTCGCACCGTTTCTAATCTGGTTGGGTCTCGCAGGCCTGAACACTGGAAACTTGACGATGCGCTTCAAGCTCTTGGCAGGCACGCCAGAGAGCTTTTTGTTTAGAAGGCATTTTAAAACAGGGTGTCGTATAGTACGGCACTTTTTTTACAATGGTTTCTAGGATGTTAGATTCACGTTTTTTCGATGGAAGCTTTTCTATGCAAGAACTCTTAGAGTACCTTACGTTAAAACAACCGCAAATTAATGCGACGTTGGCGGCAGAAACTGCCCAACTTAACGCATTAGTTCAGCCTGTTGTTTCTCACGTGCTTACTGCTGGTGGAAAAAGACTGCGCCCTTTGCTTACTTTGCTTACTGCTGCAACTCTCGGGTATACTGATGATGATATCTACCCGCTCGCCTGTTCTGTAGAGCTGCTTCATTCTGCAACGTTAATGCACGACGATATCATCGACGATGCTGAGTTGCGTCGTGGAAAACCGGCTGCGCATACACAGTTTGGTAACACAAAAACTGTTCTTGCAGGCGATGTACTGCTTGCGCAGGCAAACCTTGTGGTCGCGCGTTATAATGATACACGCCTTACACAGTGTATTGCAGAAGCAATCGTAAAGACTGCAACCGGTGAGATTGAAGAGATCGAATATCTTCGTTCGATCAGTCATTCTCCGGAAACTTACATCGATATTATTAAAGGGAAAACAGCATTTCTCTTACAGGCATCATGTATTATGGGTGCAGTAAAGGCTGGCGGTTCTGAAGAACAGATTGCTGCGGCATCTGATTTTGGTATGAACCTTGGGATTGCATTCCAGATTGTTGATGACGCTCTGGATTTTGCAGTTTCCACCAAGTCGATCGGTAAACCGGTGGCGGGAGATTTGCGTGAAGGCAAGCTCACTCCACCGTTATTTATGTACCTTAATACTCTTGATGGTACAAAACGACGTGATTTTGTAACTAAATTTGAAGCAGGTACTTTCTCTGAAGAAGAGGTCTGCTTTGTTGCAGAACAGATTCGTGAACTTGGCTTGGATAATGCCACCCGCGAACTTGCAGATACTTATTTAGATAAGGCACAGCAGGCGCTTGAAATACTGCCGGCATGTCCTGAACGAGAGATACTGCTGCAAACTTTGGATTACGTAAAATCTCGTAGTGCATAATTATGTAAGCCGTAGAGGAGACTCTGCGGCTTTTTTATTGTAAATTGGATATCAGTTTCCGGCAGTTGATTAAAAATAAGGAAAACTGTCTTGCGTTGTACCGAGTTGTCTCAAGCGGACAGTTTTTGGCTTTGTGTTTAAATGAGGTATATACCCCGCCATCACAGCCGGAAGAATACTGTGTTGGTGTGTTTATTCTTTCCAAATACAGCGGGATGACCAAGAGGTCTGCCCGTTAATTTCAGCAAGCATCAGGAGAAAATACATGCTGCGGCGCATTGAAGCTGGTCTTAGAAAGGGTGTTGTTGATACTCAGGGTATCAAAACTGCTAACAAGATCAGGGAAGCTCTCGGATTTGACGTAAAAGACGTTCGTCAGGTCAAGGTGTTTACTGTGGATGGTCTTACTGAAGAGCAGCTTGGAACAGTTGTGAGTGAGGCTGCTCTGCATGATCCCGTACTTCAGGACGCGGCGCTTTCTCCGGTATCCAGTCAGGCAGACTGGGTACTCGAAGTAGGGTTCCGTCCGGGGGTAACAGATAACGAAGGCCGCACAGCGCGGGAAACCATTGCCATTGTTTTGGAGCTTGCAGATCGCGAAGCCGTTTCTGTATATGTTGCAGACCAGTACCACATTTACGGTGATTTTACAGAAGATCAGATTGCATCTATCGGCCGTGATGTTTTGGCAAACGAACTGATTCAGCGTTTTGAATACAAAAGCAAAGCAGAATGGCAGAAAGAGCCTGGTTTTGCTGCTGTAGCTGCGCGGGTTTCCGGTCAGGCTAATGATGAAGTAGTAACCCTGCCATTTTCTACAATGTCAGATGATGAGTTGATGGCGTTTTCCCGTGAAAACACCCTTGCTCTGTCTCTGGAAGAATTGCATACCATCCGCGATTATTACACCGCTCCTGACGTAGTGTCTGAGCGTGTAAAAGCAGGATTAAGCGCAGAACCAAGCGATGCAGAAGTAGAAGTTCTTGCACAAACATGGTCTGAGCATTGCAAACACAAAATTTTCGCTTCTAAAATTGACTACACCGATACAGAAACCGGTGAGCATGAGACTATTGATAGTCTCTACAAAACATACGTAATGGGGTCTACCAAGGCTATCCGTAAAAACAAAGGCGAAGCAGATTTTTGCCGTTCTGTTTTTAAAGATAATGCAGGTGTTATTGACTTCAACGAAACTCATGACGTGTGTATTAAGGTTGAAACTCATAACTCACCTTCCGCACTTGATCCATACGGCGGAGCATTAACCGGTATTGTGGGCGTAAACCGTGACCCTATGGGAACCGGCATCGGCGCAGACCTCGTTTGTAACACTAACGTGTTCTGTTTCGCGTCTCCTTTCCATGAAGGTGAACTGCCTCCGCGTCTTCTCCATCCTCGTCGTGTGCTTGAAGGCGTACGTGAAGGTGTTGAACACGGTGGTAACAAATCCGGTGTTCCTACTGTAAACGGCTCAATTGTTTTTGAAGAACGCTACCTTGGTAAGCCGCTTGTACACTGCGGTACCGTAGGTATGATTCCTAAAATTGTTGCTGGTCGTCCTGGCTATGAAAAGGCTGCGAAAGTCGGCGATACCATTGTTATGGTCGGCGGTCGTATCGGTAAAGACGGTATTCACGGCGCAACCTTCTCTTCTGAAGAACTGCACGAAGAATCTCCGGCTACAGCGGTACAGATTGGTGACCCTATCACTCAGCGTAAAGCGTATGATTTTATTATGCGCGCCCGTAACATGGGTCTATACAACGCTATTACTGATAACGGTGCTGGCGGTCTTTCTTCTTCTGTTGGTGAAATGGCAGAAGATACCAACGGTTGCCGTTTAGATCTATCCAAAGCACCGTTGAAGTATGACGGGCTGCGTCCGTGGGAGATTCTTCTCTCTGAAGCGCAGGAACGTATGACGCTTGCCGTACCTTCTGACAAGCTGGACGAGTTCATGGCTCTTGCTAAACGTATGGATGTTGAAGCCACCGCGATGGGTGAATTTACCGACAGCGGTTACTTCCATGTGACCTACGGTGATAAGCCGGTTGCATTCCTCGGCATGGACTTCCTGCACGACGGTGTTCCACAGATGCAGCTTAAAGCTGTGTGGAAGCGTCCTGAACACAAAGATGATGAAGTGAGCGTAGCAGACGCAGAGCAGGGCAACTTGCTTAAGTCCATGCTGGCTCGTTTGAATATTTGTTCCAAAGAATATGTTGTTCGCCAGTACGACCATGAGGTTAAAGGCGGCAGCGTAATTAAGCCGATGGTCGGTGTTAAGTGTGACGGTCCTTCCGATGCGGGGGTTGTTCGTCCTATACTCGACTCCGAAAGCGGTATTGTTCTCTCTCACGGTATTAACCCTACCTTGAGCGACTATGACAGCTACTGGATGATGGCCAACGTTGTTGACGAAGCAGTGCGTAACGCAGTTGCAGTCGGCGGTGACGTAGATTTTATGGCTGGTATTGATAACTTCTGCTGGTGCGATCCTGTGCAGTCTGAGAAGACTCCGGATGGACACTACAAACTTGCTCAGCTTGTTCGTGCTAACAAAGCACTTGCAGATTTCTGTACCGCATACGGCGTGCCTTGTATCTCCGGTAAAGACTCCATGAAGAATGACTACACTGGTGGCGGTGTAAAGATTTCTATTCCGCCTACAGTTCTCTTCTCTGTCATGGGCGTGGTGAAAGACGTGAACAAGACAACCACATCTGACTTTAAACATGACGGCGACAAAATCTACGTTCTCGGTGCAACTGCACGCGAATTAGCCGGTTCAGAAGTTGCTGAAGAACTCGGCATCAGCGCTGCTGCCTGTCCGAAGGTAGATGCTGAATCTGCACTGGCACGCTACCGTGCTGTACATACAGCAATCGGCGAAGGCGTTATCAACGCGTGTCATGATTGTTCAGACGGTGGTCTTGGAGTGGCTCTTGCTGAGATGGCACTTGCAGGCCGCACCGGTGCACTCATCAACCTTGATGCTGTGCCGGTAACTGAAGAAATGAATGCAACAGAAGTTCTCTACTCTGAGTCAGCTTCCCGTCTGGTAGTATCCGTACCGGAAGACAAAGTAGAAGCTTTTGAAAAGATCTTTGCTGGACAGACTTATGGCTGTCTGGGTGAAGTTACAGGTGACGAGCAGTTTATTATCGCTTCCGGCGCAACTGTGTTGGTATCGGATACCTGCGAATCCCTTGCTAAGTCCTTTAAGGGCACACTTAAGTTTTAGGTAATGAAGCTCGTGGGAGCTCCATAGCTGCGGCTTAAGTTCTGTCGCTACAAGATTATTCGGGACTTGTAGCATCAGATGGTTTTGGTGAGAAGAGCGTGTGAACATGTGTTCATACGCTCTTCTTCTTTTTGGATTATAGTAAGAAATAAGAAAACAGTAATTGTTTGTATTTTATGATGATGTGTCTGGAGAGTGTCTCTTTGTTGCAATATTTTACAATGCAGAAGTGACACTATTTTGCATACTCAGGTTATTATCTTATTTATTAGAGAACCATGAGGAGAATCCTACATGTCTACATATAATACTGCGTTTACCAGCGATAATATCGCCGGTGTTTCCCCGCAAGTTCTTGAAGCAATGGCTCGTTGCAATGTGGGACAGGCAGATCCGTACGGACGGGATGACTATTCAATAAAAGCGGAAAAGATGTTGTCCGATGTTTTTGAAAAAGACGTGCGTGTCTTTTTTGTAATGACAGGCACAGCGGCAAACTGTTTATCGTTGAGTGCGTTGACCCCGCCATGGGGCGCAGTATTGTGTCATCATGAAGGACATATCAACAATGACGAGTGCGGAGCCCCCGAGTTTTTTAACTCCGGAGCACGGGTACTGACCCTTGATGGCACTGATTCAAAGATTGATCCAGAGGCGTTAAAGTGGGGCGTAAAGTACAGAGTTGGCGATATGCACTCCTCTCAGCCTTCAACTGTAAGCCTTACACAGGCAACGGAATCCGGAACAATATATACCCTTGATGAACTTTGTGTTCTCGGTGCTATTACCAAAAATGCTGGTTTGCGTATGCACATGGATGGCGCCCGTTTTGGTAATGCTTTAGTGGCGCTTAACTGCTCTCCTGCGGAAATGACATGGAAGTGCGGCGTTGACGTTCTCTCCTTCGGAGCAACGAAAAACGGCACGATGTCAGCAGAAGCAATTGTTGTGTTTGATAAAACAATTGCGCAGGAAATGTCCTTCCGTAGAAAAAGATCCGGTCATCTTGGTTCAAAAATGCGGTTTATGGCTGCACAGATGTTGGGGTATCTTGAGAATGATTTATGGTTACGGAATGCTCGTCAGGCAAACGCCATGGCAGCAATGTTGAAGAGCGGACTGGAAAAATTACCGGAAATTTCTTTGATCGGTTCACCGGAAGCGAACATTATCTTTTGCAAAATGCCTACGTACTGTATTGATAGACTGTTGGCTCAGGGGTTCCGTTTCTATCATGATAGATGGGAGCCGAATGTGGTGCGTTTTGTTACTTCATTCGCCACAACAGAACAAGATATTCAGCATTTCTTATCCGCAGTAAATCAAGCAGTCGGGTACGCACAGGCTGTGTAGCAAAGACTCTTTGGCGGGTGGAATTCTTTTTTTGACAGGGGCACTTTGTTGTGAGTAGGTAGGCAGACATTATGCAGGATACTGTTCAATATTTTCGCGCTCCCGATGTGCCGGGGCTTGTACTAAGCGACGGGCACTTTTCAACGTTCAGCTTTGATCGTCATTTCCACCTGAGCTATCATATCAGTCTGGTGGTCGACGGTGTACAGCGGCAGAGCGCCTCCGGTAAGACATATCTCGTGGGGCCGGGACGTTTATCAGTAATTCCACCCGACGAAATGCATGATGGCTCTGGATATGAAAAATGTGAATATACGCTGAAGACATTCAGAATTCCGCCAAACGTGTTTACCGAAGAAATGGCGAACGCCATGGATTCTGCTCATTGTGTAGAATTTGGCAGTAATGTTCTGGATGATAAGCCGTTGTGGGATCGTGCATGCTTGCTGCACTATGTTTTACAACGGGGCGATGCCAGTTCGCTGTTTGTGGAAGAACAATGGATGGATTTGGTAAAACGTCTATTGTTTCATTCAGAAATACACCTTGTAGATGAGCCGGAAGGTGCGCTTGCAAAGCCTCATTGGAAAGAAGTGCGCGATTATTGTCATGATAATCTGTCAGAAAAAATTAGCTTAGAGCAATTAGCCGTCTTGTGTAATTTAAATCGCTATCAATTTTTGCGTCGATTTAAATCTACGGTGGGTGTTACTCCCTACAATTGGCTTAAACAGCTGCGTCTTGAACAGGCGTGTACGTTGTTGAGCAAAGGGGAACGTGTTTCAACTGTTGCGGCTAGTGTCGGTTTTTATGATCAAAGTCATTTTGTCCATGCTTTCAGAAAAGCCTACGGTGTCCCTCCTTCAAAATATTAATAAAAAACTCCTGCAACACGTTGCAGGAGTTTTTTTATATCTTATGTACAAAAGGGCTTACTTCCATCGCTCCATAAATGGAACAGCACTGCCTTTTTCTTCAATATCTTTGATGAGAGCGCTGCCGAAGACGACAGCATCGATTGCATCGCCAAACGGCTCAAGCTGTTGTGGCTCTTTAATTCCAAAACCAAGAGCAAGCGGGATATCAAACACTTCGCGCGCGTCGTTGAGTGTTTTTTTCAATTCAGGCGGGAATGCAACAGCTGCCCCGGTGGTTCCCATGTAGGAAACTACATATACGTAGCCTTCAGCTTGCTGTGCATACTCCTGCATACGTTCTTTTGGTGTGTTCAGCCCGATAAGGGAAATGAGCGCAATACCCTGTTCCTTGAGAATTGCTTTGAACTCTGCAGCTTCGTTAAGTGGTAAGTCCGGTACAATGAGACCGGAAACACCGGCTTTTGCTGCATCTTCAGCAAATTCTTTAAAGCCGTACTGGTAGAATGGGTTTATGTAGCCCATAAGCACCAGTTCTGCCTGATACTGACCTTTGCGTTGTATGAGCTCCTGCATAATCCAGCGCAGGGTAACGCCTTGTTCCAATGCCTTGATAGATGCGGCTTCTACAACCGGTCCGTCAGCCGCAGGGTCGGAGAACGGAACACCGATTTCAATGATGTCTGCTCCGTTGGAATCAAGTTCTTCCAAGTGTGTGAAGAAATCTTTTTTTGTTGGAAATCCGGCTGTGAGAAACGGGATTATTGCCTTGCGGCCTGCCTTATTTGCAGCATTGATGCGTTGTGTAAGTGATGTCATGACTGCCCCCTCTTAATCAAACAGCTCGGTACATTGTTCAACAATATCCATATCTTTGTCACCGCGTCCTGAAAGGTTAACAATAACATTGCAGTCTTTCGGGAATTCATCTTTGTTTTCAAGCACGTACGCAACGGCATGAGAACTTTCCAGTGCTGGAATAATGCCTTCAGCACGGGTGAGTGCCTTGAATGCATTTAATGCTTGGCAGTCATTAACTTTTACGTAAATTGCGCGACCACAGTCGTTCAGATGCGCGTGTTCAGGGCCTACGCCCGGGTAATCAAGTCCACCCGCAATGGAATGGGATGGAAGAATTTGACCGTCATCGTCCTGAAGGAGCATGGTTCTTTGGCCGTGCAGAATTCCATCTGTTCCAAGACAAATCGGAGCAGAGTTCGTGCAGCCTTCTTCGCCGGTACCTGCTGCTTCTACGCCGATAAGCTGAACTTCAGGATCATCAATGAATCCGGAAAAGATGCCGATAGCGTTGGAACCACCACCTACGCAGGCAATAACGGAATGTGGCAGTGCTCCGGTGCGTTCAAGGATCTGTCTGCGGGCTTCCTTGCCAACAACAGACTGGAATTCACGCACAAGGGTTGGAAACGGATGTGGCCCAGCAGCAGTGCCAAAGCAGTAGTGGTAGGTAGCCTGCTCTTTAATCCAGAAGCGGAGTGCTTCGTTAATAGCGTCTTTCAACGTTTTGGAACCTGACTCAACAGGAACAACGGTTGCTCCGAGTAGTTTCATGCGGCGTACGTTATGGGATTGTCTTTCCACATCGACAGCTCCCATAAAAACAATACAATCCATACCGAGAGCACGGGCAGCGGTTGCAGTTGCAACACCGTTCATGCCTGCACCGGTTTCAGTGAGCAGAGCTTTTTTACCCATATGCTTTGCTAACAGTGCCTGACCAAGCACGTTGTTAATCTTGTGAGAACCTGTATGGTTTAAGTCTTCACGTTTGAGGTACAGGTTAAAGCCCAAATCTTTTGAAAGAGTGGGGCAATGAGTAAGAGGGCTTTCACGTCCCACATAGTTTTTGAGGTAATCTGAAAACTCTTTCTGAAACGCCTCTGTAGGCACAATATGCTTTAAAGCATGTTCCAGTTCTTTAAGGGGCGGAATAAGAAGTTCCGCTACATATTGACCACCAAACTTGCCGAAGTATCCTTTATTCATGATATTCTCTCTTTCCGTAGTCTTACGCCAAAGACTTTTGAAATTTATGGTAATATGGGGGCGCTGAGCGCCTCCATAACGATTCGCAGCTTTTCCGGATCTTTTTTACCCGGTTCAGATTCTACACCTGAATTGACGTCGATGCCGCAGGGGGCGCACCCTTTGAGCACTTCTGTTACGTTATCCGGGCCAATACCGCCTGCGACAAACCATGTTTTGTATCCGCGCAGTCCGTTAAGGAAGCCCCAGTCCTGTGCTTTGCCGTGTCCGCCGCCGGATGTTCCGGCGTCCATAAGGAAAAAACGTGAGCAATCCACAAACTTTTTCATTTCAGCCTCAAGCTCTTCCCGTGTTTCGTAGCGGGCAGGCCAGAACACTTTCATTACCTTCTGCTTGCCAACTCTGGCCGCAAATTTTGTGTCCTGATCATTATGAAGTTGAGCAAGATGTAGTTTTGCCCGCTGCATTATTAGACGCACTTCGTCTGCTGTCTGGTGCGTAAAAACACCGACGCGCATGACGTCTTCTGTCTCAATGGCTTTTACCTTTTCCACTGTCATAGCTCTGGGGCTTTTTTCATCAAAGATAAACCCGATGAGATCTGCGCCCAGTTTGATGCATAAATCTGCATCCTGCTGTGTGGTAATGCCACATACTTTCACAAAGGATTCTTTGTGCGCCATAAATGCTCTCCTTGAGGTTATTCGAGTAGGCGAGTAAGCGCCTTTTGCGGTTCTCCATCCTGCATAAGGGCTGTGCCGACCAGCATTGCATCGTATCCCGCCGCTTCAACTTGGCGTCGTTGTGTTGACGACGAAATACCGCTGGCCGCTATCCATACTTCGGCAGTTCTGCGGTGAGGAATCATACGCTTGCATATAGCAAGGTCTGTTTCCAAGGTGTCTAGATTTCTATTGTTTACCTGAATTATTGTAGCGTTAGCAAGTCTGGCGAGAACAAGGTCCGTGTGGTTGAAGACCTCTACGACACTTTCAATTCCAAACGATGCTCCAAGTTCAATTAATTCAGCAATTTCTGCTGGTGAATTAAACATACGCGCAATGAGCAGCTGAGCGGATGCGGGTGTAGATGCTGTCTCAATAACTTGCAAAGGATGTACAATAAAATCCTTGCGTAACATTGGTAGGCCAACAAACTGCATACGTTCTAAGTACTCAAGCTTACCTTTAAAGTACTTTTCTTCAGTTAGCACTGAAAGTGCTGTTGCTCCTGCTTTTGCATATTGCTCTGCTACATCTTCAGGAGAAAGGTGTGGTGCAATATCACCACGGGAAGGAGAAGCACGTTTATATTCAGCAATGCAGGCCAGTTTGTTTGCACGCAACGTAGCAGCAAATGGGATACGTTCACCTTTGTAGGCCGCTGGCAACGCATTATTGTTATTCAATTGAACAAGTCGTGCTATTTCAGCATGCTTCGCTGCAAGAAACTTATTAAGCATCGAGGACTTTCCTTCCGACTCCTGCCGCAACGGCTTCGCGTGCGCGTTCCATACAGGTTTTAAGTGGTTCATTAGTAATAAGGTGCAATGCCATGCCTGTGTTCAATGCCAGCATATCCTGCATCGCTTTTGGGCCTTTCCCTTCCAGTAACTCGTGTAGCACTGCTAATCCTTCCTCTTTCCCTTGAACTGCAAGATCATCTTCTGCACATGGTTCAAATCCAAACTCTGCCGGATCAAGCTCCGCGTGACGGATAGTTCCGTTTTCTACGAAAATCACTTTCGCTATACCGTTTGTGGTTAGTTCATCATATCCACCTGCGCCATGGACAACCGCTGCACGCTCAACACCGGCCTGCGCCAGTACTTCTGCCATAATTTCCATAAACTCCGGTTTAGCAACACCAAGCAGCATATGGGTTGGACGGGCTGGGTTAAGCAGCGGGCCGAGCAGGTTAAACAGGGTGCGGTACCCAAGTTCTTTGCGAACCGGCATTACGTGCTTGAATGCAGGGTGATAATCAGGTGCGAACAAGAAAGCGAAGTTGCGTTTTGCAAGCTCTGCAGGAATCTCTTCCGGTAACAAACGGAGCGGTAGCCCAAGACCTTCAACAGCATCTGCGCTGCCGCATGATGAAGACACTGCGCGGTTACCATGCTTTGTTACCGTATAGCCCATCCCCGCAAGTGTAAGCGCTGTGGCTGTGGAACAGTTAAAAGAATGCTTACCATCGCCGCCTGTGCCAACCAGATCGATAGTTGCGCCTTCAATTGCTTCAACAGGTTTGGCACGTTCAAGACAAACACGCACCGCAGCATGAATCTCTTCTGCAGTTTCGCCTTTCTGGCGTAACCCCATCAATAAAGAGCCTGCCTGACCGGATGTCATTTTGCCGTCCATCAATTCGGTAAAGACGCAGTGAGCGACATCTCCGTTCAGATGTTTTCCGTCCGCCAACTGTTCTAATATCTGTGTCGTATTCATTTTCTTGTTCCTTTTATCCATTATGGTACCTCCTATGAGGGACTCCTGTTGCTTAAAAGAATCCCTTGGTCGTTGTGTTACAGACCTTTTGGGGAGAGGAGATTATGAGCTTTTTACTAAAACTTTGTCTGGAAAGTTTTTCAGCATCGTTTCACCTTCTGGTGTCAGAATTGATTCGGGATGAAACTGGACACCAACCCAAGGGCGGTCAGCATATTTTATGCTCATAATCTCCTCTTCGCCGTCCGGTGTCTGTGTGGAGGACGTTGGAACAATTAATGTGTCTTCATTTTTTGTAATAATCAGTGAATGGTAGCGCGCTACCTGCATTGGGGATGCTATTCCCTCAAAAAGCCCTTCGCCTGTATGGTCAATGTTCGAATGTTTCCCGTGCATAATGCGCGGAGCAACATCCACAGTGGCTCCTGCAAAATGGGCTAGAACCTGATGTCCTAAACAAACCCCCAGAACGGGGACTTCTTTAGGGAGCAGAGCTAAAAATTCTAGGCACAGCCCTGCATTTTCCGGTTTTCCCGGCCCGGGGGAGATACACACCATCTCTAGTTTTCCGCTTGCTGCAAGCTCCAACAATTCAGGATCATCATTGCGGACAACGTGTGGATATCGTCCGGTTTTCTGGAATGCCTGCACCAAGTTAAAGGTAAAGGAATCGTAATTATCAATAAGAAGAAACATACTATCTCCATTGCGAGTCTGTTTGGTATCCACATGGGGCTTTAGCCGTGATGTTTTGTGTGGATGAAACTGTTTCGCAAATAAAATTTTTAGGAAGGAGAGCTGAGGGAGAACCTCTCGTAAAAAAGGTTTCCTCCAACCACCGGAGGCGAAATAATAAATTGTCTAATTATCGCCCTGCAAAAACGTCGGCTTGGCCTGTGGCGTTCAGAGTCACTTTGAGTACGCGGCCTTTGTTCTGACATTCTTCCCATTCCTTTTCAGGAATGGAGTCATGAACGATGCCCGCACCGCACTGCCATTGGACAGTGTTGTCTTTGACCCACATTGTGCGGATAAGAATACCGGTATCGAGGTTCACGGACTCCTTATCCAGACCGAGCCAGCCGATGGTTCCTGCGTAGGCGCCTCGGGAGACTGCTTCTGTTTCTCCAATAATTTCGATGGCGCGAATCTTTGGTGCGCCGCTTACGGTTCCTGCGGGGAACGTTGCTCCGAGTACGTCGAGAGCATCATATCCCTTTTTAAGTTGTGCTTTCACGTATGAAGTCATGTGCATTACATGGCTGAATCGTTCGACTTGCATAAATTTGTCTACGGACACTGTGCCGGCTTCGGCGATGCGTCCCACGTCGTTTCGTCCAAGGTCTACGAGCATTACGTGTTCTGCGCGTTCTTTCGGATCGGCAAGAAGATCTTCTGCCAGCTGTGCATCCTCAGCATCTGTTGCGCCTCGTGGACGTGTGCCGGCGATAGGGCAGACTTCCACTACGTTGTTCTGGCATCGTACCATTGTCTCCGGTGAAGAGCCGATGAGCGTGATGTGTGAAAGACGCATGAAGAACATGTATGGTGACGGGTTAATTTGTCGTAATCTGCGATAGAGAACAAAAGGATCACCTTCGAATGAAGCCTGAAAACGGGTTGATACTACAACCTGAATGGCCTCACCCTGCCGTAGCTGTTCCTGTACCTTCTGCACGTTGCGCATGTAGGAAGCCTTGTCCGGTATGGTGGTTACTTCGCCAATGCAAGGTGCTTCCGGTGTGCGTTCAACCGCTGCTCGATCCATCTTGACGGGAAGGTTATCCGCGAGGTTGAGCATGCAAAGCTTATTGTAAAGGTGATCAAAGAGAACAATTGTGCCGGGCAGCATAAGGCATGCATCGCTGTTTTCCGGTGGCAGTACTTCTTCTAATTTTTTTTCAAACATGCCGATTGTTGTGTAGCCGAAGTAACCAAACAATCCGCGGGCAATAGCGGGGAGCTCTTTCATATCGTCTTGTGGCTCAATGTGGATGGCTTCCATCACCTTGCGGGCACCTTCGATAAAGTCCATCCCTTCGTATTCTTTCAGCTCGTTGAGTCTGCTGTCGCGGGACGCTACTTCCAGTTTGCCGTTTTTACAGCCGAGACGAAGAAGCAGGTTAAAGCCGATAACACTATATCTGCCCCGTCTGCCGTCAACTTCCGCACTTTCAAGAAGAAATCCCTGACTGGTTCCGACGAGTCCCAGGAAGAGGCTTATGGGGGTCTGAATGTCTGCTGCCAACCATTGGCCAGTCTGTTGTAACTTGATTTTCATGGCATTTGTTCTCTCGTTTAGTGTGTTGATAGGGTCATAAAAAAAGCCGCACTTCTTATGAGAAGTGCGGCTTTGTACTTGTGTAAGCACGAAGGGTACAATACGGAGCTATTGATGCACTTCTCCTGAGGAATCCGTAAATCGCCACCACCATAGAGCGCGCTCAACGATAACGTTGATGTCGCCACCAGCAGCAATATTAAGGATAGAACGATAGGAGCGCACAGCATCCTGAGAGCTTGGGTTTGCTTCAAATAAGCCTTCAAAGAGTTCTGCATCTTTGGTGATCATTTTTTCGGCAGCTTTCAGGCGGCGTTCAAAAGACGGCGTAAGGTACGGCATTACGTTTTCCTTATCTGCCAGAAGGGCAAGATAAGAAACAGACGTAACGAAATTTAAACTTTGGATGAGTGCAGCAGCTTTGTCATGCTCTTCTGCTGAAGAACAGAACGGCTCACAGCCGATACGTGTGAAGAGTTCTTCAACCATGTGTGCAGAGTCTGCATCACAGCCTTCGGAAGGCGTAATTGCAACACGTACATCATCAGCCTTCGGCTCTGGGCCGAAGAGAGGATGTGTCCCCACAACGGGACCTGTGTATGCTTTCTGCATCTGCATCATGGGTTGAACCTTTACTGAAGTAATATCCGCCAAAATCTGTGGCGGCTTCATATGCGCGGTAACGCGCTTCACAACATCGTTAAATACGGCTGCCGGAACACATACCAGCACTATTTGTGCATCTGTAATTCCTGCCTCTAACACTTCGTCTGTTAACGGCTGGTCAATTTCTGCTACTTCCAGACCAGCTTTGGAAAAGCGGGGGCAAAACATGGCTCCCATTTTCCCTGTAGCTCCTACAACGGCAACTTTTTTGAGCGTAAAGTCTATCTCCTGCATGGTGAAACTTTCTCCCACTCTTCCCAGAAGGTCGGGAAGGATTTAGAAACACAGGCTTTGTTATCAAGCTCAATGTCACCGAGCGCGAACTGGAGTAATGAAAGACTCATTGCCATACGGTGGTCGTTGTAGGTTTTAAATACAGTGCCTTCAGGCGCTGTAATAGCTTTTCTATCAGGACGGATAATTATTCCGTCTTCTGTGACTTCAGTGTCGATACCGGCTTTACGTAATTCTGTTGCCGGTGCGGCAAGACGGTCACACTCTTTAATCCGCAAATGCGCTACGTTGCGGATGGTAGTGCTACCTTCTGCGTATGCTGCAAGTGCGGCAACTGTCGGAACTAAGTCTGGGCAGTTCCCCATGTCTACATCAATTCCTTTCAATTTGGAAGGATGAACAATGACATTTTTGTCATTTATTTCAAGAGTGGCACCCATCTGCTGTAGTATAGTGAACATCGCTTTGTCACCTTGCAAGGAATTCGCATGAAGATTGGCAATGCGTACTGGCTCAGTACCAAGCGTACCTGCTGCGAGGAAGTATGATGCGTTAGACCAGTCTCCTTCAACAGTGTAGGAACCATTTCGGTACATGCCTGGTTTAACAATGAAGCGGGTTTTGTTCGGTACAGCTGTTTCAAATGTGCGCCAGTCTTTTTCAATCCATTCAGAATCTTCAAGCATTTCTACGCTGAAGGTGATGCCGAACTGCTCCATTGCGTCCAGCGTAAGCCCCACGTACGGCCAGCTCACAGCTTTGTTACCGACTAGATTAATAGTCAGGCCACGTGTGGAAGGTGCTGCCAGCAGCAGGCCGGAGAGGTACTGACTGGATTCTTCCAATGATATGGAAACTTCGCTGCCTTTTAGTCCGTCTGTGTCCAAAACTACAGGGGGGCACCCCTCTGCGCCTTCATATGTAACATTTACTGTAAGGCTTGAGAGTGCATTTGCAAGCTCTTTTATAGGCCGTTCATGCATGCGCGGCGCACCGTGGATGCGGAATTTACCTAACCCTGCTGCGAGAACGGCCGTTAATAGGCGGCATGTTGTTCCAGATTCATGTACGTCACAGGATACAGGCTCATCTATTCCGCCCGCCGGTGTGCCGCAGCAACCGGTGACGCTATACACGCCCGCTTCCTGCCGATAGATTCTTGCGCCGCAGTCGTTAAAGATACCGATGGTGCGGGCTAAATCTTCACTTTCAAGTACTCCGGACACTATGGATTCTCCAGCTGCCATAGCGGCGCCGATGATCATACGGTGAGATACTGATTTAGAAGCTGGTGCGGTGATAGCGATCATGGGGGGTGTCTCCAGTTAACTATTAATTATTTATTCTGCTTATCCGTTACTGTGGCAATATCGCTGCCTTTAGTAAAGTCCATATATTGTCCGGCAGGGTAACTTCCAAGAATGCGCAGAGACTGACATTCTGTATGCAATTCTGTTAGAAGTTGCTCGTATTCTTCGGTAGAAAGGTCGCTTTCAATATCGACAAAGAAGACGTAACGCCATTTTTCGCCGCGCATCGGACGCGATTCGAGCTTCTTCATGTTTAATCCTTCGCGTGCCATAATGTTAAGCACTTTTGCGAGGGCACCCGGTTTATCCGGTACGGTAAAGAGCAGGGATGTTTTGTCCTGTCCTTCTCCGTCGCTCGGCTTGGATCCGATGATGACGAAGCGTGTCCAGTTGTCCTGCATGTCTTCAATGTGTTCAGCAAGAACATTTAGCTTGAGTAAGTCCGCAAGGCTGCCGTGTCCGATGGCTGCTGCACCTTCTTCTTCCTGAACCCGGCGCGCCGCTGCTGCGGTACTTTCTGTCGGGATAATGCGCGCGTTCGGTAATGTTGCGCGTAGCCAGTGGGAGCATTGTCCCAACGGTTGCGGATGTGAGTATACGGTGTGAATATCTGCAAGCAGTTTTTCACGGGTAAGCAGGCTGTGGCTGATGCGGCAGAAAAGTTCAGCCTTTATGTAAAGATCATACTCCATGAAAAGGTCAAGACTTTGCCCGACTGAGCCGTGTAGAGAATTTTCAAGCGGGATTACTCCCAGCTCACATTCTTTGTTAACAACAGCACTGAATACAGCATTAAGGTCTTTTTGCGGTATGTAATCTACCGAACGACCCAGAAACTTGACTCCTGCAAAGTAGGAAAAGGTTCCTTCCGGCCCGAGATAAGCAACTCGTTGAGGTCGCTGCAATGCTCGGGAGGAGGAGAATATTTCGCGGTAGATAAAACGCAGATGCTCAATAGGTATAGGCCCCTGATTATTGGAACGAAGGTTATCGAGCACTTCCTTTTCGCGGAACGGTTTAAATACGACATCTTGTGTACCGCGTTTCAGCTGGCCAACTTCCAGAGAAAGAGAGGCCCGCCGGTTGAGTAATTCAAGAAGCTCAATGTCTGTTGCGTCAATTTCTTTGCGAACCTCTTTGAGGCGTGGCAGATTATCTACGCTGTTATCTGTATCGGCACCTGTTGTTGCAGGTGTGTCTACTTTCTTTTGTTCAGACATATTAGTCTTCCTTGATATCTTCTTCGATTCGCATGCCGAAATGACGACCCGCAATGTCGGTACGAACGAGAATTTCGTCGCCTTTCTTTACGTTAACAACGCTGATCGGGTTGCCTTTTGTGTCAACTACGCGAATGGTTTCCGCATTCTGCAGGAACACTGCGCCTTCAACCCCGTTTACTTCGGCTTTAATGAGCAGCATAGGACGTACTTCTGTTTTGCAGCGTCCTACGATTGCGGTGGAAGTTGTTCCGTCGTGGTTGACGATGAGCACTTCGTCGCCGGAAGAAAGTTCTTCAAGGTATGTTGTTTTATCGTGCGGAAGCTGTGTATACGCATGCACTGCACCGGCATTGATACGGAACGGGCGGGCAGCTACGTACTCATTGTTTTCGGTTTCTGCGTGGACGAGGAAGGTAAAGGCTGAAGAATTACCGACGAGCATACCCTGACCTCTCTTGAGGATGGAGAGTGTGTCAACACAAACTCGGTGGCCTAAGCCGGAGGGACGAACCTCGGTAACTGTTGCCGGAACAAGGTCTAAAGTGCCCATGGAAAGTTTGCATTGTGCTATAATCTGCTTCAATTGAGTAATTCCATCTGCGGTTACAACCACGCCTTCTACGCCTCTTTCAAGAATGCCGAAAGCAAGGTGCGCTTCTTCGACTGTGTTGGCTTCAACCAGCACGTTGTCAGACTGCGCTAATAAATTTTCAATCGGGATAATTTCCCATCCGTGACCGATAATGACTTGCTCGCCTTTTTTCAGACGTTCTACTGCCTCTTCTTCAACACTTTTTTCAGTAAGCGTAATGACAGGCATAGACTCTGCTGCGAGTACAGTGCAGAGGGACAGGCTGGCTACTCCGGCCATTTCTTTTTCTGGTACGATAATGCCATCAACGCCAGATTCCAGAGCGAGGGTGACGTGATCTTTATTGAACGGTACGCTTGCGAAGAGAACTTTTTTCATTTTTCTGAGTCCGGATAATATCGGGTTAATCGTTTCCTACGAGTTCCATTGCCTGCTCAACATCCCAGTCTTCATGCACTACGCCGCGGAGCGCTTTAACGAGCATTGCACTGTTTTTGTGCTGGAAGACGTTACGACCGACTGAAAGACCGGCACCGCCAGCGCGAACAGAGTCGTGAACCATGGTGATGAATTCGCGGGTGGAGTTCATTTTTTCGCCACCGGCGATAACGACAGGTACACAGCACGCTTCAACAACATGGGAGAAAGAGTCAATATCGCCAGGGTAGGAAACTTTGACGATGTCTGCGCCTAATTCTACCGCAACACGGGCACAATGGGCGATGTGTGTGGCGTCGTAAGAATTGTGGATGTGTTTGCCACGGGCGTACATCATTGCGAGAAGCGGGATGCCCCATTCGTTTGCAATCGCGGACACTTTGCCGAGGTCTGCCAGCATTTGGCTTTCTGTTTCATCGCCTAGGTTAACGTGAACGGATACACCGTCTGCACCGTGTTTAATTGCATCTTCAACGGTTGCAGTAAGTATTTTAGCATTAGGTGTAGGTGAAAGGGACGTTGAGCTTGAGAGATGAACGATAAGTCCAACGTCACGTCCGCCTGCACGGTGACCGCAGCGAACAAGCCCTTTGTGCATCAGTACGGCGTCTGCGCCACCTTCTGCAATGTTACTGACAGCTTTCCGCATATCTACAAGTCCGTCAATCGGGCCTACAGAAACACCGTGATCCATAGGAACAATGATTGTTCGTCCGGTGACTCTGTTGATGATGCGCTCCATGCGGATCTTCTTGCCAATTTCCATCGTATTCTCCTTAGCGTGTACTCAGTGAAGCAATCACCCGGTAAGTTAGAATGCATTGTTGTTAGCATTATGCAGCAAAAAACCAGTTTTGTTTTGCTTGCCCGATCTTTTATCAATCTTTGGGCGTTTGGCATAGTTGCTAAAAGGGCATTTTCTTATCAAGTGGTTCAATGAAGTTTTAGGGTTGGCCGCCACAGCTTGCGCATAAAAAAAAGAGCCGCAGGCTGTGTGCCCGCGGCTCTAAGTTTTCTAGTTGGTGTCGAATGTTTGCTTACAAGAAGGCACCAGAAAACCGGCCACGGGCTTTGCCATAGCTAAAGAAGAACCAAAAATAAAAGTTGGTTTCGTAAGAAGCTGGTTTGGCAAAGATTGCGTTCATGGTGTTTCTGATTTCCTTAACAAGTTTGTTAAATTCGATGCTGAAGAATAGTGACGAGAGGCGATTTATGTCAATACGAAATTTAAAATTTTTGTTAAATAAGCCAAAAGTCGTATGTAACATGATGAATTTACATGATATAAAATCGCCTATATAATGAGCTCAGCATAAATGACTTGATTTTGGAGGGAACAACCCTCTTTTTGTTTCAAAAACGCCTTTTGCTTCATTTTGTGCAAGTTCGTTACTGTACTACCATGTGTTTCTGTGAACACGGGTTGCATCGAATCTGTCCTGAGCTTGCAAGTCCTGATCAGGGTGTCCAAGTACAATAACAGCGAGAGGCACAACGTTCTCCGGTGCATTAACCAGTGAGCGGGCTGCATTTACGCGGTCTTCTTCCGGCCATAACCCGCACCACACAGCGCCAAGTCCTTCGCTATGCGCTGCAAGAAGTAAGTTCTGAATAGCTGCGGAGCAATCGAGCATCCAGTTTCCGGGGTATTTTTCTACGCTGCGGTCACCTAGAACCATTATGGATAGAGGAGATTTTGCAGCCATGCCGATATATGGACTGAGCTTTGCAGTTTTTTCAAGCAGTTTTTTATCGTCAATTACAATGAATTGCCAAGGCTGTTCGTTACCGGCACTTGGGGCTGCCATGGCGGCTTTGAGGAGGGTGTTGATGTTTTCTTCACTGACTACTTCAGTTGTAAATCTGCGTATGGAGCGGCGGTTGGCAATAGCTTCAAGTACGTTCATGTTCTCTCCTGAAAAAATATGGTGATTTTTGGTAAGGGGTTGATTGTACCATAAAAAGGCTGCGGTTTAACCTGATTTCTACCAAGGGCGTAAGTAATCTCGTAATGTTTTCATTTTACTTCACGCACTATATATAACATGTTATTTTTAAAGAACAAGAAGGCACCTTTTCCTCTACAGCATACCTTTTGGTAAGTTTTGTTGGTAATAGCGTGTTTTCGAGGGATAATTTTTTTTATGATTATGTGGAACGGCAAGGAATATCGATGCCCTGTAGAAGTGGGCATGGATGTGATCAGTGGAAAATGGAAGAGCCTGATACTCTGGCATCTGGGTGAGGGGGGCAAACGATATAAAGAGCTGGAGCGTATTGTTCCGGGGGTAAGTCAGAAGATGCTGACACAGCAGCTTAAGGAGATGGAACGAGACGGGTTACTTATCCGTACAGTGTATCCAGAGGTGCCGCCGCGTGTTGAATATGCTCTTACAGATTTAGGACGGAGTGGACTTTCAATTTTAAAAATGCTGCATGACTGGGCAATTGATGAGTTGGGTTGTGAGCATCCCTGTGCCCGGGGTGCAGATTGATAGAAGTGCAACACAAAACAGTACTCTGAATTTTCTACTGTTATAGTTTTGGCAGGGGGCTGGCTCATTTGGTTTGGAAAGGTGGCTTTGTCGTATGTAACGTTTGATCAGGGAGTAATCATGACGCAGGGGATCCGGATTGAATCTGATTCAATGGGCAGTATTGAGGTGCCTGAAGATTGTTACTGGGGGGCGCAGACACAGCGGTCGTTGCAGCACTTTGCCATAGGTGCGGAACGGATTCCATTGGAGGTCATTGTTGCTCTTGCTCATATTAAAAAGGCAGCAGCACATGCTAACGTAGAGTTAGGTGTGCTTGCAGAAGACATTGGTCACCTGATTGTCGAAGTGGCGGATGAAATTTGTAACGGCGGGCATGATGCTCAATTTCCACTTCATGTGTGGCAGACGGGCAGTGGGACACAGACGAACATGAATGTGAACGAGGTGATTGCTAACCGTGCAAACGAGATGGCCGGCAGCCTTCTCGGAAGCAAGTCGCCGGTACATCCCAATGATCACGTGAACCGCTCGCAGTCTTCCAATGATGTTTTCCCGAGTGCTATGAATGTGGCGGCAGCCATAGCCATAGAATATTATTTAACTCCTGCCATTGAAGGGCTCATCCGGACTCTTGAGGAAAAGGCTGCCTTGTGGACAGATGTTCCCAAGCTAGGCCGGACGCACAGGCAGGATGCTGTCCCTATGACCGTAGGACAGGAACTCTCCGCTTTTGCATATCAACTTGAGGCTGATCTGGTTCGGCTGGAGCAAATCCTGCCGCAGCTGCACATGCTTCCTTTGGGGGGCACTGCCATCGGAACAGGGCTGAATGCACCAAAGGGATTTGCAAAACGCGCCATAGGACACCTTGCTGAATATATAGGAATTCCATTTACCCAAATGGAGAATACTTTTGCAGGGCTGGCATCCAGTGATGAGATTGTTTCCGCATCCGGTGCTGTCCGAACTCTGGCGTGTAGTTTGCTCAAAATAGCAAATGATATTGCCCTGCTTTCTTCCGGTCCTCGTGCGGGAATCGGTGAATATGTTCTTCCGGCCAATGAACCCGGCTCTTCTATTATGCCCGGCAAGGTGAATCCCACTCAGTGCGAAGCGTTGGCGATGGTGTGTGTGCAAGTGATGGGGCTTGATTCATCATTGGCCTTTGCAGGGTCGCAGGGTGTTATGCAGCTTAATGTGTATCGTCCGTTAATGATTTACAACCTGCTTACGTCGATCCGCTTGATCACAGATGCTACCCGTATGTTTACACAGTACGCAGTGGCGGGGCTGGAATTGAATGCTCGGAAAATTGAGGAGTATTTGTCATCGTCTCTTATGCTTGTGACGGCGTTAACTCCGGCTATCGGATACGATAAGGCAGCTGCGGTAGCAAAAAAGGCCTTTGAACAGGATAGAACGCTTAAAGAAGTGGTGCTTGAAGAGGGCTTGCTTGAAGAAAAGGAATTTGATGAGGCTATGGATTCTATGCATATGGCAAGACCGTATTCTGAGTAGGTAGCTATGTGCTGTCAGTGGGCAAGAGTGTCTGTGAGAACAGGTACTATGACGCTTTTCATCTATAGGGGAGGGGAAGCGGACATCGTCTGGAAGGAATTTTGATTGTCGGGATTTTGAAGCCATGAGCCGACGGCGTGTACATTACGTGAAAGCAAATAAAATGAGTAAAAAAAAAGACCCGCTAAAAGCGGGTCATAATTTTACAAGTGGTGCCGCGACACAGAATTGAACTGCGGACACGGGGATTTTCAATCCCCTGCTCTACCAACTGAGCTATCGCGGCACGACGAGAAATTATCTACAGGAAGGTGACATATGTTGCAAGTAAAAAATGCAGCCATCTTCATGAAGATGGTGCCGCGACACAGAATTGAACTGCGGACACGGGGATTTTCAATCCCCTGCTCTACCAACTGAGCTATCGCGGCACAGGTGGAAGGTTTAGAGAAAGACCGGCGTGTTGGCAAGTACTTTTTTAAAAAAAGTGATTTTTTTTTATAAAAAGTCAAAAAACACGCATGAAACGCTTCTTCGCCGCCGCACAGGTTGCAGTGATGCGTGATGTAACAGCCTGTTATATTGCCTTTACTTCTTCAATGAAATCTTCACCAAATCGAGTGTTGAGCAGACGTTCGAGGGCAAAAATCATTTCTTGGTCGTAGAAATTCTCCATCTCTTTTAAAATCTCGAATGCGTTTTCGACGGATAGTGCAGGGCGGTACGCACGAGGTCTGATGAGTGCGCAGAATGTGTTTGTAAGCCCGAGCAGTTTGGCCGGAGGGATAATTTCATCATGTTGCAGTTTTTCCGGATAGCCGGATCCGTCTAGCTTTTCGTTCATTTGCGTAACTGTTTCTACAACAGGAAGACCGAACTCGATACTGCCAAGCACTTCTTTTGCATGCAGTGCATGTTTTTCCATTTCAGCTTTTTCTTCCGGAGTTAGCGCGCCCGGTTTCAGCAGAATTTCACGCGGCACAAATAGCTTACCGATCTGGGACAGGTTTGCTGCCGCCTCTATGGTGGATATTTCTGCATCGCTCATGTTCATGCTGCGGGCAAGTTCAACAGAAATCGATTCGAGCATACGGGTGTGCCCGCCGAGATATGGGTCAATATGCTCAATGGTGCTTGCCAGCGCGGTAATGGTCTGCTGTTCTGCCTGTTTTCGCTGTTCTTCTGCTTCAACAGCTGCGGTAATATCGCGGAATACAGACACAATGCCATTTAACGAACCTTCTCCGGTAAAGAATGGTGCCTTGGATATCTGCATAACGTAGCGTTGGGACTGTAAATAGAGTGTCTCTGTAATATTAATTGGTTCTTCAGACATATTTACGAGTTGATCAGAGGACGCAAGGCGGTTTGCGGTCGCATAGCCGAAGACTGCCGTGTCATCCAGTCCTTTCATTTCTTTAACAGTGCGCCCTACAGCCTTAGCAAATGCCGGGTTTACATACTGATATATGCCCTCATTGTCTTTTAGAGCAATGTAATCCGGAATAGTGTCATTGATGGAATCAAGGAACATTTTTTGTTCTTTGATTGTCATTGCGAGCTCTCGAAAGTTCTCTGCAATTTTTTTGTTGTCTTGTGAAACCAGCAGCCACCAGAACAGGAATATGACTAGTGTGAACGCACCGATAGTGAGAACTTCAATTATGAGCGTGGTCCGGATTGTACTGTTTAACTCTGCGCGGGCTATGTCATAATCAATTTCTTCAATGACCCACCAGTCTGTATTGGGAACTTTGATGCCGTAGGAATATCCCTTGGCGGTTTGGCTCAGGTTTTTGCGCAATGAAAATGGCAGGATGTCTGCGTCTATTTTGCCGAATGAAGGAGCGACTTCCGCTATTCCTTCCGGCTGCCAAGGAAGTATATCCTGTAAGACACCGTTTGCTTTTTGAACAAGATGTGTCGTGTTTCCTTCTTCTGCCAACGGTGAACTGGAGATAATTTCTGTAATTTTTCCGGAGGCAAGCTTGGAGAGCATGAGAACAGAAATAGGCTTTGTGTACTCGCCTTCAAATTCCGGCGGGAAAATAGGCAGGAACATGTCAAAAACAAGCCCGTTACTGCTGCTGCGTACCGTTGAGAAATGTACCTTCGGATTTGCCAGTACATCATTCACCATATCAAGCTGTTCCTGCGTAAGAGCAGTTACGTTGGCATTGGTGGCGATATAGGTTTGACCAAAGCGGTTGATAATCCGCCCGTCAGCAAAACCGGCATAGCTGGAAAACTCGTCGAGCAGGTTACGCATCATCGGGAGTTGCTGCGCAAGGGAAGACTCGTCCCCTTGAGTGCCTTCTTCTGCGTATAAGCTGCCGATATTATCACCCAGAACATTTACTTCTGAAGCAAACAGACGGAACAGATCAGCATTGATGAGCCTGTCGCCTTGTTCAGCCATTGCCAGCAGCCAGTTGTTAATGCTTTCCAGCCGGGCAGCTGCCAACAGTTTTTGCTGTTTTTCCAGACGATCATTCAGTCCTGCTTCTTCATTCTTTATGTGGATGAAGCATAGGGTGGCAGAGATGACAACAATAGCGGAAAGCACAGCGATGCCGAACCATTTTAGACGAGAGCGCTTATCCTGCGTAACGGGAAGCTCATAGTCATTCGTTTTAGTAGGCATTTTCAGCTCCGGAATCATTTTTTCGGCTTGGAAGCCAGTTGATTTTTTTTCACCGGGATGTGTGCCCAGCGATTAGTTTCGTTTACAGAAAACTGAGGTACATAGTGCGAAAACTTTGAATGCGGAAGTACCAGCTTTGTCTGGTTATCAAGCACCCATGCATCATTGTCGTAGAATACAACTAGTACAGCATGTCCCAGACGACGGATGTTATCCATAACTGCGACAATGCGCAGAGAGTCTGCGGGCATCCCTAATTCTCGAAGCGCATAGTACTTGGCAATGGCGTAATCTTCGCAATCACCTGACTTTTTGACAAATTCAGGCGGTGTTGCCCAATACTCCTGCTTGCCCCAGTTTTCTATATCTAGGCGATACGGCCACTTGTTAAAGTAAGAATTGATCTTGCGCAGCTGCTGCATCCGCGGCATGGAGACAATAGTGCTTTTAAATTGCTTCCAGCGTTGCCGCTGGTTTTTGCCGGATGTAGGCAGCGAGTTCGAAAGAAATTCTTGTTTATATGCAGCCATGGTAT
The DNA here is from genome assembly GCF_000384815.1 of Halodesulfovibrio aestuarii DSM 17919 = ATCC 29578. NCBI lineage: Bacteria > Pseudomonadati > Thermodesulfobacteriota > Desulfovibrionia > Desulfovibrionales > Desulfovibrionaceae > Halodesulfovibrio > Halodesulfovibrio aestuarii. Next base: position 449,546 of record NZ_ARQF01000019.1, on the reverse strand, counting down.
CTACAATACTTTGCCACCGGGCCAGAGTTTTGTTTTTGCCTTTTAGTTCTATAGTGCGGAACAAACGAATGTTCCCATGGTCATCTTTTAAAGGCCCTGTGCTGGCTGCAACCTTTTTCCGTGGCCGCGGATTTTTTTTTCTTGTAGGAGGCGGCTTGAACAGCATACGGAATGCTGATTTCTTCTTTCCTTTAGAAAGAGACGCTCCTTTTGTACTGACAGATGGTCTGGAGTTATTCGTCTTGGATTGCGCGGACGCCTGTAAGCACTGAGTTGCAAGAAAGAAGCAACAGATAATGCTGACAAAAGTTGCACAAAAGATTATCGAATTTTTCCAGTGGTGCAATTACCGTTCTCTCAGGGCGTTTTGTTTTGCCTTTAATATTGGCTTCAGCAGATAGTCGAGAACAGATTTTTTACCTGTCAGAATATCAACAGAAGTTGTCATGCCGGGAATAATAGGCAGGTTTTCTCCCCGATATTTAATAGTATTGGTCTTTGTGCGCAGTTTTACAAGATAAAAGCTCTCACCACGCTTATCTTCGATTGTATCAGCACTGATTTGCTCTACAGAGCCTTCCAGACCACCGTAAATAGAAAAGTCGTAGGCTGTGATTTTAATCATCGCTTTTTGCCCCGGATGCAAAAAAGCAATGTCTGCAGGGCGTACTCGTGCTTCAACGAGCAGCGTGTCATCAAGCGGTACAATTTCCAGAATGGTATCACCGGGTCTGATAACACCACCGAGAGTATTTGCAGCAATCTGTTTAACTGTACCACGTACAGGTGCACGCAAGTCGGTACGTGTTACACGGTCATTGCCGGCTGCCATTGCTTCTCTAAGAGAACGCAGCTCAACACGGCGCTGGTTTATTTCACGGTGCGCTTCATTTTTGAATTCAGCAAGGCGCTGTTTTGTCCGTTCTCCAGCTTCTTCGGCAGCCCTGCGAATACGCGGAATAGCAAGTGACAGTGCTTCGATATCGCCCTGCAGCTGGATCAGGTGCTCTTCAAGCTGGAGGTAATCGATTTTAGGGTACACATTTTTTTCCATGAGCGGGCGGGCAATGTCGCGGCGTTGTTTTGCAATTTTATGACTGGAAACAAGCTGTTTGCGTTTACTGATCATTTCCGCAATTTCCTGATCCCGCTGGAATTTTTGCGAAGAAAGCACACTGAGTTCTGTTTTAAGCTGGGCTTTTCGGGAATTGTAGATGGCAATTTGGTCTGCCACCATTTGTGGTACTTCCGTTGTAAGATTTTCAGGGAAAACCAGTGGCGTATCGTTGGCTTCTGCGGTGAGGCGGATAATAGCGACTTCGTGTTCAAGGGCTTTTGATTCTGCATCGCGAACTATGCTTTCTGCCTGTTCATTGTCGATGCGGACAAGAATCTGTCCCTTTTCGACAATTTGCCCTTCAGTTACAAGTAGTTCGCTTAAGATACCACCTTCAAGATTCTGTAATTTTTGAATCTTTCTTGAAGGTACAACAGCGCCTGTACCGCGGGTTACTTCATCAAGAACAGCAAAGTTTGCCCAAATCAGGAATGATGCAAAAAAAAGAATAATAAATAAAGACAGAAGATATGCTTTGGGGTGACCACGCTGGCGCAGAGCGGCATCAACTTCGCTCATGAACTCAATGTCGTCATTTCTGTAATGGGCTTTATTCATTGTGTCTGACTCCTACGCCGCTCTTGTCGGTGCTTTTTTAATCTGATCTTTTCTTAATGCATCAAGAACTGCTGCTTTAGGGCCGTCAGCCACAACCTTGCCGTTATCCATCACAATAAGTCTATCAACAACATCAAGCATACTGAAGCGGTGGGTGATAAGAATCAGTGTCTTACCCGGTATGATATGCGCAAGCTTACGTTTGAATGTGAACTCAGAACCGTTGTCCATGTTGGAGCTTGGTTCGTCTAAGATAATGATGTCAGGGTTTGTCAGCAGCGCGCGAGCTAACGCGATGGACTGTCTTTGTCCTCCGGATAATGCCATGCCCCGTTCGCCAACCTGTAGACCGAAACCGGCAGGGTTCGACTGAATAAACTCTGTGACACCGGCAATGGAAGCTGCGCGGAGAATAGCATTTTCATCGGCCTGTGGGTTGCCGATAGCAATATTGTCGCGCACGGTACCATAGAAGAGGTAGTTATCCTGCGATACATACCCGGTACGGGAGCGGAGGTCAGCTATATCCATCTGGCGGATATCAACGCCGCCAAGCTTTACCGCACCCTCTGTAGGGCGGTATAGTCCGACACAGAGCTTGCCTAAGGTGCTTTTACCCGACCCCATTCGGCCAATAATGCCTACTCGTTCACCTTTATGGATTTTTAAATGGATATCTTCAATCGCAAATCGTTCTGCGTTTGGATATTTAAAGGCAAGTGAGTCGAACGTAATCGACGCGTCAAGTTTTTCGTAGCTGATGCCTGTGTATTCTTCTTGTGCTTCTGTTGGCAGCTGCATGATCATGTCAAGAGATTTTAAGGCCATACGTGATTGTTGCATGCGGGAAAGCATGCCTGCAATCTGGCTGAGAGGCGCCATGGAACGACCTGCAAGAATGTTACAGGCGATAAGGCCCCCCATAGTCAGCTTGCCGTCAGCGATACGGTATACACCGTAGGCAATGAGGAAAACAGATACGGTTTGTGCTGCAAACATAGTGAAGGTCATAGAAAAATTCGCAAGGTGCTTTGCAGAGTTGCTGGACTTAGCACTCATGCCGACGACTTTCTCCCACATTTGCTGCATGTGCCCTTCAGCCATACTTGTTTTTACCGTTTCAATACCGTTAATTATTTCAATGAGCAGAGCGTATTTCTGTGCCCCTTCTTTAAAACCGGACTCAACTGCGCGTTGAAACGGGAATTGGAGCAGGAGTCCTACTATAATGACGATTGGAATAGCTGTGGCGGGAATAAGGACCAATGGGCCGCCAATATAGTGAATGAGTGTGAGGAAGAAGAATAGAAATGGAACGTCAATAATTGCCAGTAATGTTGTAGAGCTGAAAAATTCACGGAGTGACTCAAATTCACGCAGGTTGTTTGCCATCGTCCCGGTTGAGTCCGGTTTGTCATCAAGACGCAACGCCATAACGTGCTGCATAAGTCGTGAAGCAAGAATGATGTCAGCATTTTTTCCTGCAACATCACAGAAGTAACTGCGCAGGTTGCGGAGCATAAAATCAAACAGAAGGGCAATGCCGATCCCCATGGCCAGCACCCATAGTGTGTCGGTCGCATTGTTAGGGACCACCCTGTCGTACACGTTCATAAAGAAGAGCGGCGAGGATATGGCAAGAAGGTTGATGATGATGCTTGCAAGCCCAACGTGCTTATAAATGGGTAAGAAATAGAGAATCGTATCCCAGAACCAGCGTTTAGTTTTTAACAGCTTCAGTTCACTGGCACGCTTATCAAGTCGGCCTTTTATTTGACCAAAGATAACGTAGCCTGCGTACTCTTCTTCAAGCTTGTCCCGTAGTACAGAAATTGGCGTACTGTTCATTTCCGGAAAAACGACCTTTGCATGCGTCTCCGTGAGGGATGTGAGTACACCGGCTCCTTTGTTCTTTAAAAGAATAATGCACGGCAATGTCAGTGTGGATATTTCTGCTAGTGAATTACGACGCACCGCTTTGGCATTCATACCGGCTTGCAACGCGGCACGAAGACAGGCAGAGGTGTGCGACTGCGTACCATGCTCTGGTAGACCCGTTTTAAGTTGTTCAAGAGTGAGCGGTTTTCCGAGCAAAGAAAAGAGGTGCACAAGTGACCGTAAAAGCGGTGATTCGTAATCCACATCTGACGGCAACGGTGCATCAACTATAGTTTTAGGGCCTTGAGGAGACTGTTGCTTTTGTTGTGCAGAGTTGTTGTCGTGAGATACAGGGGGGGCGGATTGTTCTGACGCAGCCCCTTGGGCATCGCTGAACGATGGTTTTTTCGCAGTGTCCGGTTTGGACTGTGCGGTCGTTTCCGGCACAGGCTGTCTGTGATTAGAATCAGTCATGAGCACTCCCTATAAGTAATACTTCCATGTTTATTAACAGGGAAATACTGATAACGTGTAGTAATGTATCTCCATATTTTTTCATAATTTTTTTAAAAAGTATAGACGAGACAATACCGATTACTCTCCATATACCGTGTGTTTCAGCTTGTAAATATTGTTTAGCGCAATGTAAAAATACATATGAAATAATCATAGGGGATCGGGGGGATTACATTTAGGAAATAGCTTGTTTTTATTTAGATGGTTACATGTTTGCCAACGTAATACCTATCCATGGAGTAGGGTAAAATAGGCGCTGGAGGGCGTCTTTTTTCTTAAAATTATATTCAGAGATGTTGTATAACTATTTGAATGTTAACGCTTTGCTGTTTTAAGCTAGTCTGTTAGTTATTATCCGGTTGTTTTGATAGAATTGTAGATAGTGTAAAAACTGCTTTTTCTTGAGGTATTAGATTGAACCGCGTATAGAAAAAGAGTTGTGTAGGCACGATTTGGGGGGGCGAACCATTTTGTGTCTGATAGTAGGGAGCTTACTTTTTACGGAGTAAGTGAGTGAATATATCAGGAGTGTTTTAATGAGAAGAATGTACGCGTTGTTAGTAATGACTGCGGTACTGTTTGTGTGTGTGAGCGTTGCTTCAGCCGAGATCTCGTTGAAAGATAGTGTACTTGCAACATTGCAAACATACCCGCGTATTGCTGCGTTGGAAAGCGAAAGTAAAGCTGCAAAGCAAGATAATATATCGGCATGGGGAGGCTATCTTCCAGATGTTAATGCGACAGGTTCGTATGGGCCGACACAGCATGACAGCGCTACTACTCGTAGTGAGGGAAGGAAGAATGAATGGCGTGGAGCATTTGATGGCTCTGTTTCAATCTCTCAGCTCATCTACGATGGCCGCTATACGCAGAGCCGTGTTGAGCGTACCGACGCTGCATTCAAATCCTCACAGAGCCAGATTTTAGATGCTGGAGAACGTTTCGGTCTTGATGCTGTTATAGCACACCTTACCGTCATCCGTAACAAAGCGCTTGTTGAGCTTGCTGAAGAAAATGCACAGCAGTATCGCGATATTCTTGCTTCAATGCAGGAACTTGTTGATGCTGGCGGTGGTAGTATTGCTGACCTAACTTTGACTCAGGGACGTTTGGCTCGTGCTCTTGCAACGCTTGCTACACAGCGTAGTGAGATGGAAATTGCCATTGCGCAGTACAAACGTTTAACAGGTATGGAGCCTGAAGGTCTTGAAGATGTAGAAGTTCCTGAAGCTGCGCCTGTAGATATTGAAACTGCTATCATGCGTATGCAGTCCGAAAACCCGCGTCTAGACACTCGTAAATATGAGGTTGATGTGGCTCAGGGGCTTGTTGATGAACGCAAATCAAACTACTACCCTAAAATTACAGGTGAAGGTTCTTACCGTTACACTGAAGATATGCAGGGTGTAGATGATTATACAACTGATTTTCGTTTAGCTGTAGTTGGCAGATGGAACCTCTTTAACGGTGGCAGCGATCTTGCTGCAACACGTGCTGCAATTGCCCGTAAGGTGGCTGCAAAAGAAGACTATCGTGATACTACTGATGATCTGTATCGACAGGTTGTTGCAACTTGGAGTGAACAGAAGGCTGCGTACGAGCAGGTTGAACAGTACAATAGGGCTGTTGGCTTTAACCTTGAAACCCGTGATGTATATGCACAGCAGTTTACTGTTGGTCAGCGCACCTTGCTGGATGTTCTTGACGCTGAAAACGAATTATTTGTTACTCGTGGACGTCTTGTGACTGCAAAAGTAAACGTACTTATTGCTTCTTATCGTCTGCTCGCCCTTGGTGGCGGTCTTGTTTCTTCATTTGGTTTGGAAGCTACTGATTACGTTTCTATGGCTGAATAAAACAAGCTGATTTGAGTGTAAAAGGGGGAGAGTTTTACTCTCCCCCTTTTTTATGCAAAATCTGTGAGGAGTATGCATGGTTTCTTCTAAAAATATCCAGACAGTAGTTCATACGGGAGTTTCTTCGCTTAATTTTGGCGAACAATTTGCCGGAGCACAAAAGCGTATCCTTTTGCATGCAGCTATTTATAACCGGTTTGCAGAAAATACAGCTGTGAGCAGCGCGCTGGAGTTTGCCTTGGCTCATCATAACATTGTATTGCAGGCAATTCTGTTACCTGTGTGGCGCGACATTGTCTGGATGGACGCTGCATGCAAGCTTGTGCGTCCCGAAAGTTCCCGTGCGGAAATGTTGGAAAAAGCTGAGGTGTCACTCAAGTTTTTTTTACGGCTGGCAGCGCAATATCCACAGCAGGTTGTTATCTATGAAGGGCAAACGGTTCCTGCATGTCCCCTCGTGATTGTTGATGACAGCCTCTTTTGTGGGCATTACGTGCATTCTCAGGTGTTGGCACCGGAAGGTGTATGGATGGAAATGACCGCTCCGGTAGAGTCTTTGTTGTCATTAGCAGAGTCCATAGCACAGCGTGAACTAGCCGAAGCGGGTGAAGAACATCTTCTTATAGAACAAAGAAAAGAACTGATTTCTGCTATGCCGCCGCAGGAGCGGGCTATGTTCCGCTATCTGCAAGAATGGAATGCGGCAAAGGGGCCTGTAATACGGCCCTAAGTCTCTGATGTCAGAATGCGCGGGAGGGTGAAGGTAAACAGTATGCCGTCTGTACAGTTTGCAGCGCTTGCTGAACCTTCATGTTGCTCAGCGATTTTTGAAACAAAAGCAAGCCCGAGACCTGTTCCGGGAATATTTTCGCCTTCAGCACGGGCAAAGGGTTCGAAGATGCCAACAAGCTCAGAAGACGTTAGAGTACGGTAGAATGAGTTAACGACTTCTACACTGACAGTTCTGGGGTTGGATACTGTCGCGACTCGAATAAGCCCTTTTTCTGGTGAAAACTTGAGTGCGTTTGCTATCAGGTTGCTGATAGCAAGGTTAACCATTGGGTAGTTACAGGTAATGACACAATCGTAGGAATAGTCAGTTTGCAATGTTAACTGCTTTCTTTCAATAATTGGAGCACTTCTATGTATGAGCTGTTGTACAGTATTGGTAAGATTGCATACACCAAATGCCCCTGTCGGTGCATTTAGTTCTATTTTTGATAGCTTCAAAATTTCTTCAATAAGCTCATCCAGCTCTGCGACTTCGCTCCGTACAGAATTTAAATGCCGTATGGCATCATCGTAATTTTGCTGCTTACAACTAATATAGGCGAGTTCTTCCGCCATCTGAATTCGGGTAAGAGGACTTCGTAGCTCGTGCGATATGTTTGCGGTGAGTTCATGACGGAAGCGAGTCATCTGCTCGAGGTTGTCTGCCATACTGTTAAATGTTCTGGACAGACGGCCAATCTCGTCATCATCAACTGGTATAACGCGTTCAGAAAGATCACCGGTGGCAAAGTTAATGACTTTTGCTTCTAATTCTTTAAGTGGGCGTAGTGTCCGCGCAATCAGTGGAAGTACGATCAGCCCAAGAAGAAGGCCTGTTCCCGCAGTCGGCACCAGAAAATCGATAAGAATTTTGTGTGATGGCCATGTCTTCTGTTGGATAATAACTACTTTTCCCTTGCCGTTCCATAATGAAATTGGAAAGATGAGTGCTAGTAGCTCTCCCGTCTTGCGGGAATTGAAAAACGCTTGTTGGATGCCATCGTTACGTGTTTTTAACGATAAGAGCGTGTGTTCAGGGATAATCTTGTCCGGATCAGTGACAATGATCCCGGTGGGGGTGACAACCCAGAGATATTCGGCTTGAAGGGTTTGTTGTATGCTGGGAAGAATACGCGAAATTTCTTTTTTTGTTTCAGTAGCATCACGGCACGGGATACTGCTGAGAGCCGCAAATTTTGTATTGAGAAGTGTCGAAATTATCGGGAGAGAACGGAGTATAGACCGTTCTGCGTCTCGGTGCATTGTTACAGAGAACAGGATGATGTAGGTTGCCAAACTGAGCGCAAGAATCAAAAGAAACGTTGCGGTCAGCTTAGCAGATATAGATTTAAGTAGCATTAATCACTCAGGAACATGTACCCTTTTCCCCACACAGTACGGATTCGGTGAGCATGCTCGTTGAATGGTTTTAAGATGTTGCGCAGCTTAGAAATGTGCACATCAATACTACGGTCATACGCATTGAATTCACGTCCCCAGACTTTGGTCATGAGATCATCGCGGGAGAACTCGTGGTTTGGGTTGCGCATGAGTTCTGCCATGAGTTTGGTTTCAGTCGGGGATAACGTGATTTGCTCATTCTCAATAATGAGAATTTGTCTGCTTGCTTCAAGTGCAAGGCCGGCACATTCTATCTGATGTGAAGTTGTTTTTGCTGTGCTGTTGTCAAATCGGCGTAAAATAGCCTTGATGCGGGCAAGAAGTTCCCGTGGGTTGAAAGGCTTGGAAAGGTAGTCGTCTGCCCCCAGTTCCAGACCAACAATACGGTCTGCATCGTCACCGCGTGCGGTAAGCATAATGACTGGGATAATGGATTCCGTACGGATATCACGGAGGACTTCCAAGCCGTCTTTGCCCGGGAGCATGACGTCAAGAATGATAAGGGACGGAGCAATGTTGCGGATGGTTGAAAGAGCATCGTGCCCATCAGATGTGGACACAATGTTAAAGCCTGAATTTTCGAGGTATTCAGTTAAAAGATCTTGCAACTTAGCATCGTCATCGATGATCAGAATTGTTTGTTCCATGGGTATGCACTTGGTTATGTTGTTTCATGTCTGTAAGACATGCGTTTTTTTAAGAAACACTAATGTTGCAGCAGGGGGCCGATTGCTAAAGCTACTTTTGTAACACTGACTTTAGCATATGTCGGAAGACAACATTAGTTGGCAAGTGTAGATTAACGTTGAAAAACGTTTCCTGATAACGGGAAGAGCGTGTGTTGAGTGCTCTGCTGTGATGATTGAAAGTCGTTGGTTATCAGGTAAATTGCTTTTGGGTTATATAAGAAAAAAGTATAGAAATAAATACGCAACCCGCAATTGTATTAAAAACATTGTAACGTAAGAATATCATTATATCTTATGATCTAATAAAAAATCAGATTGTGTAATTATCTTACCTTTATGTTATAACTCTTTTTGTTTCAATGGGATACATTAAAAGTTGTAAAATCAAGATTAGGGTTAGTGTATCAATAGCAGGTTACGGAGGACTAATGAGTATTACATCAAAGCGCATTGGGTGGATTGGAACAGGCGTAATGGGTAAATCCATGTGCAAGCATTTGATTACATCCGGTTGTACAGCTTTCGTATACAACCGTAGCGCAGAAAAAACGAAAGAACTTACCGAACTTGGTGCGACATTGTGCAGTTCCCCTGCAGAAGTTGCAGCGAATAGTGATGTTGTTTTTACCATTGTTGGTTTTCCTCAAGATGTTGAAGAGGTTATTCTTGGAGAAAATGGGGTTATTGCAAACGCCAAAGAGGGTACAATTATTGTTGATATGACTACATCAACACCTTCTCTGGCAAAGCGTATTGCTGAGGTTGCAGCCTCTAAGAGTATGGCGGCATTGGATGCTCCTGTATCTGGTGGAGATTTAGGAGCGCGGGAAGGGACATTAGCCATTATGGTTGGTGGTGATTTGGCTACCTATGAGACAGTGCTTCCTCTTTTTGAAATGATGGGAAAAAATGTTCAGCGGATGGGCGAATCCGGAGCCGGGCAGCATTGCAAGATGGCAAACCAGATTTTGATTGCTGGAACCATGATTGGTACTGTTGAATCTCTTCTTTATGCAGCTAAGGCTGGAATGGACTTAGATCAGGTGATCGATGTTATTGGCAGTGGTGCCGCAGGTTCTTGGTCCATTAACAACTTAGGCCGACGTATTGCTAAAAAGGATTTTGATCCGGGATTCTTTATCAAACACTTTGTTAAAGATATGGGCATTGCGCTTGAAGAAGCTGCTAAGATGAATTTGGCTCTTCCGGGACTCGCAATGGCAAATCAATTCTATGTGGCAGCAAAAGCACAAGGATTGGAAAACTTAGGTACACAGGGGTTGTATAAGGTCTTTGAGACTATGAATCAGGCTTAGTATTGCTTTCGCTGTGATATTTGTCTTTGACGACTAAAGAGAATCTTCTCGACAGAAGGTTCTCTTTTTTTGGGCGATCTCATTAGGTTAGTTATGTTCCTCTATCTTTCAAGAAATGAAAGGGGCTGTCTTTCGTACTAAAGACAGCCCCTTGGGCCATTCGAGTCAGTAGCGTTAAGGCATTCGCGAGATTATCAACGGCGTTTTTTGAAGGGGGGCTTGCCGAGATAAAAAAGCGAGGGTGAACATTATTCGTTTTGCCTAAAGCACTGCTCGTCTACAGGTTGAATCGAAAATTATTAGGCTGACTCTTCTTTAAGTTCGAAGATGATTTCTTGTAGGTTGCGCGCTTCTTCATGCAATGTAGATACATTTTGCTCGGCGTTTGCAGCCATTGAGCGCGATTCGTTTGCAATAACGTTAATTTCTTCAATTGATCTGGTAATTTCTTCAGACGCGGCTGATTGTTCTTCTGCAGCTGTTGCAATGGATTGCACCTGTGCTGCGGCTGCATCGGCCATTTCAACAATTGACTCTAGCATTTCTCCAGAAACCTGCGAGCGCTGTGCTGTAGATTGCATTGCTTCTGCAGACTGTTCCATGCCCGTGATGTTTTTTTGCGCAAGCTGCTGAATAGTTTTGATGCTGTTGCCAACTTCGTTTGTGGCACCCATGGTTTTTTCTGCAAGTTTGCGAACTTCGTCTGCTACGACAGCGAACCCGCGTCCGGCATCGCCTGCACGTGCTGCTTCAATTGCGGCATTGAGTGCAAGCAAGTTTGTCTGGTCTGCGATGTCATTAATTATGGTCATCACCTGACCGATTGCATCAGACTCTTTGCCAAGCAGATTCATGTTTTCTTGTAGTTCGCTTGTAGTTTTTTGCAGTTCGTTAATGGCACCGATGGTGTCATTGACAACCGTTTGCCCTTCAGCAGCCTGACGTCGGGAACGCTCTGTTCGTTCTGAAGCGTCACTTGCATTGCGTGCGACCTCAAGCACCGTTGCGTTCATTTCTTCCATGGCAGTTGCTGTTTCGCTGATACGGCGAAGTTGAACATCCGCCCCCTGCTCGAGCTGGCGGCTGGTTGCTGCAAGATCAGTTGAACTGGCGTTAATACTTCCTACAAGTCCTGTAAGACGCTCTGCTGCGGTATTAATCCCTTTACTGGTGGCAACCGCTGCTTGTTGCATTGCCTCTTCCGCTCTTGCTGCTGCCTCACGGGCGATAGATGCTTGATGTTGTGCTTCTTTTTCTTTGGCTGCCATGTCTTCAGCATTATCACGTAATGTTTCCGCCATGACCATAAGAGATGACTGAAGGGTTGCAATTTCATCATTCCCTTCAACTTTAATGGCGACATTAAGGTTTCCATCTGCAATTTGTTCTGCAACCTCGTTAGCCTGCTGAACAGGAGCAACAATGGAGCGAACAAGGAAAATACAGAATGGGGCAAATCCGAATAGGAGAACAACTCCGATAATCGAAAACTGCATCAGCATACTTTGTTTCATAGCGTCATCAAATTCGGCTTGAAGTACATGTTTCTGCCGTTCAATATTATCTATATAAACACCAGTTCCAAGCCAGCATTGTGTTCCCGGAATCTTTTCTGCGTAGGCAAGTTTAGGCTGGTCTCCCTGGCCTGGTTTGTTAAAGACATATTGCACAAACGCACCGCCGGAAGTTGCAGCTTTTTCTAATTCAAGAACATAGGCTACGCCGTTCTTATCTTTTGCATGTCCTGCGTCTTGACCGATTAACTTTTTTTGAATTGGATGGGCAACGAATGTAGTGCCTTCCGAGGCAAAGAAATACCCGGAGCTATCCTTTTTGAACCGAACTTTTTCGATTGCATTTTGAATAATACGGTGCTGTTCGTTCTTATCGCTGATTCCGTTAAACTGCGAACTGATGGCGGTGGCTAAAGCATGTGTCGCAATTTTAAGTGATTCTTTTTCTTCATCAAGCATCAGTTTTTGCAAATGGTGAATTGCTTCGTCATTTGATTGCATTGTTGAGCGCGCATTGAATAGGAGTATTCCTAAAATGAACAGTAAGAAAACTGCTAATAGTAGAAATACACGTATTCTAATAGTTATTTTTCTAAACATGTAGGCCCCCTTGTGGGTAAAGCATTTTGCATTTGCAGTAATACTCTTATCGGTGTGGGTGTCGTAAGGTTAACAAGTTTTTTGAAAAAAAATGTAAATAATACAAGAAGTTGAATGCTTAAACAAAATGGTTCAACCAATTGTTATAGTTACAATTAATTCATATTTGCTACGTGATAACATCTGTTATTGCTGAAGCTGGAGCGTTACCAAATGACTTTAGTTCGAGCCAGAAATGTTAGACGGAGTGCAGCACAATTAGAAATGAAGAAAGGCTGCCCTGCTAATACAGGACAGCCTTTTTAAGGGCAGTATGTTCTAGTGTTACAATTTATCGCGCTGCTTCTTCTTTAAGTTCGAAGATAATCTCCTGAAGGTTGCGTGCTTCGTCATGCAGAGTAGATACGCTTTGCTCGGCGTTGCTAGCCATTGAGCGTGATTCGTTTGCAATAGCGTTGATCTCTTCAATAGATTTGGTGATTTCTTCAGACGCGGCTGATTGTTCTTCCGCAGCTGTTGCAATGGATTGCACCTGTGATGCGGCTGCATCGGCCATCTCAACGATCGACTCAAGCATCTCTCCAGAAACCTGTGAGCGTTGTGCCGTGGATTGCATCGCATCTGCAGATTGTTCCATGCCTGTGATGTTTTTTTGCGCAAGCTGCTGAATAGTGTTGATGCTGTTACCGACTTCGTTTGTGGCGCCCATGGTTTTTTCTGCAAGTTTGCGGACTTCGTCTGCTACGACAGCGAACCCGCGTCCGGCATCGCCTGCGCGTGCTGCTTCGATTGCAGCGTTAAGAGCAAGCAAGTTTGTCTGGTCTGCGATGTCATTAATTATAGTCATCACCTGACCGATTGCATCAGACTCTTTGCCAAGCAGATTCATGTTGTTTTGCAATTCGCTTGTGATTTTCTGCAGTTCGTTAATGGCACTGATGGTGTCGTTGACAACCGTTTGCCCTTCAGCAGCCTGACGTCGGGAACGCTCTGTACGTTCTGCAGCGTCACTTGCATTGCGGGCAACCTCAAGCACTGTTGCGTTCATTTCTTCCATGGCAGTTGCTGTTTCACTGATACGGGTAAGTTGAACTTCTGACCCCTGCTCGAGTTGGCGGCTGGTTGCCGCAAGGTCAGTTGAACTGGCGTTAATGCTGCCTACGAGTCCTGTAAGGCGCTCTGCTGCGGTATTAATACCTTCACTGGTGGCAACTGCTGCTTGCTGCATTGCTTCTTCTGCTTTTGCTGCGGCTTCACGGGCAATAGAAGCTTGGTGCTGTGCTTCTTTTTCCTTGGCTGCCATGTCATCATTATTTTCGCGCAATGTTTTTGCCATGACCGTAAGGGATGCTTGAAGGGCTGAAACTTCATCGTTCCCTTCTGTCCTAATGGTGACATTAAGATTTCCATTAGCGATCTGCTGGGCAACCTCGTTTGCGTCCTGAACGGGCGTAACGATAGAACGAACAAGGAAAAGACAGAATGGTGCCAGTCCGAAAAGAAGGATACAACCTATGAAGGAAAGCTGGATGAGCATGTTATGCTTCATACTGTCATCCAGTTCTGCTCGAAGTATTTGTCCGTCTTTCTCAATATTATCAATGTAAACGCCTGTTCCTACCCAATATTGAGTTCCAGGAATCGCTTCTGCGTAGGCAAGTTTCGGTTGATCACCTTGTCCCGGCTTGTTGAAAACGTATTGGACAAATGCACCACCGGAAGCTGCAGCATTTTTTAATTCCCGAACGTAGTACACACCATTTTTATCTTTTACCTGGCCTAAGTCTTTGCCGATAAGGCTTTTTTTCGTTGGTAGTGCAACGTTGGTAGTGCCTTCGTATACAAAGAAGTAGCCGGAGTTATCTTTTTTAAATCGAGCTGTTTCTACTGAGTCTTGAATAATTCGGTGCTGTGTCTCTTTGTCGCTGATTCCGTTGAGATGAGAGCTGATGGCGAGTGCTAAGGAGTGGGTTGCGACTTTGAGTGTGTCTTTTTCTCCATTCAGCATAATTTTCTGTAAATGAAGAACTGCATCGTCGTTTGACTGCATTGTTGAGCGTGCATTGAAAAGAAGTATCCCTAAGATGAACAGTAAGAAAACTGCTAAAAGTAGAAATACACGGGCTCTAATAGTTATTTTCCTAAACATGTTGTCCCCTTGAGTGAAAATCTATCCAGTGTTGTCGTAATAGGCTTATCGGCAAGAGCGATGTAAAGTTAATAACTCTATTAAAAAAAATAAATAAAAGACAGAGTTATTGTAGTTTGTTTTAGTTTTTAGTTGTTTGTTACAGTTAGTATAAGTAAGAATACGTTCTTATTCATTGGTTCTTGGCAAATGGTTCAATATTGCGTCATAGCAATAGCAACATTTGAAATACCATAGGGAATATTTATTTCTGCGAGTATAAATAAGTTTATTCTGTGCTACGGGTACTACAGCGAAATGTAACTGAATAAAAAAAAAGGGGCGCAGATGCGCCCCTTTTTGATTCAATGCGAAGGTCAGTATTACTTGAGATTCTCTGCGAGAAGCTCAGCAATGTGGGTGACTTTCATGTCGTTTTTACGAACATTGGAGCCGCCGCGCAGGTGCAGGATACAGCCCGGGCAGTCTGCAACAAGGCGTTTAGCGTTAGTTGCTTCAATGTTGGTAAGTTTTTTGTCCAGAAGGGTAGAAGACAGTTCCGGGAATTTAACGGTGAAAGTTCCGCCAAAGCCACAACATACATCTTCTTCCGCAGAAGGAGCGTAATCGCCAGCCATTTCGATAAGGTTACGAGGCTGTTCAACAACTTTGAGTTCACGACAGAGGTGACAAGATGAGTGGTATGCAACTTTTTCATCAGACTTGTTGAAGTCGTCAGTTGTAACACCCAATACGTCATGAACGTAAGATGAGAAGTCGATGATCTTAGCAGAGAAACGTTTTACTTTTTCTTTGTAGCCCGGTTCGTCTGCAAGGAGTTCTCCGTAGCCTTCTTTCAAATGGGAAGCACAAGAAGCACAAAGGGTGACGATGTAATCGCAGTTAGCGCCTTCAAATGCATCAACGTTCTGTTTAGCAACGTCGATGGTAGCCTGTTTTTCACCCATCATCTGAACAGGGAGACCACAACAGCTCTGATCCATTGGGAAGTCGATAGCAACGTTATGACGAGCAATAACTTTTACTGCAGCTTCCATCTGCTCTGGGTATACAAAGTCCTGAACACAGCCTGAGAAAAGAGCAACGCGGTGGTCCGGATTGTGTACCATTGGCTTAATTGCTTTGAAGCGATCGCGGAACGGCTTATCAGCAATGGTCGGGAAAGAACGGAAGCCCTGATCTTTCATGAACATAAGCGGAAGGTGACGCAGGAATGGACCCTGTTTCATTGGAGCCTGTGCCCATTTACCGAAGCGGAGCAGGGAGTGGAACAGTTTGCGGTTTTTGAGAACCTTACCGAGAAGGTTGGTCTCAATAGGCATACCGTTGTCCTGATTGATGCGGGCACGGAGTTCTTTAATAAGACCTGGAAGATCAATACCGCCAGCACACACGCTCTTACATGCACCACAGTTGATACAGTTATGAACGAGGTTTTTCGCTTTTTCTTCACCGTGGAAGAAGTAGGTGAGAATGAGGCCGATAGCGCCGATGTAAATGTGACCCATTTTGTGGCCGCCAACGAGACGGTAAACAGGACAAACGTTCGCACAGGCACCACAGCGTACGCAGCGGAAAATCTGAGAGAACATTTCATCTTCTGCAATTTTAGAACGACCGTTATCAAGGAAAACGATGTGCATTTCTTTTTTGGCATCTTCGCCAATAGCACATTCGTTTGCACCGCCGATCCAAGTTACGTAGGAGGTCAGAGCCTGACCGGTAGCGTTACGCGGGAGTGCCTTAAGGGCAGTCAGAGCGTCAGTCAGCTTAGGTACGAGCTTGTCGATACCTGCAATTGCTACGTGGATGCGTGGAGCTGTGGTGGTAAGACGAGCGTTACCTTCGTTTGTTGCGATACCAATGTGACCGTTTTCAGCAACACAGAAGTTAGCACCGGAAACACCCATGTCTGCATCAGCAAAGTCACGGCGCAGTTCACGACGAGCAACTTTAGTAAGTTTTACAGGGTCAGAATCAAGTTTCTGGCCAGTGCGTTTGGAGAAGAGATCCTGAACCTGGTAACGGGAAAGGTGAATTGCAGGCATAACCATATGGGAAGGGCCCTCATGGCGCATCTGAATGATCCATTCACCAAGGTCAGTTTCTACAACATTGAAGTTTTCGTCTTCGAGGTAGTGGTTAAGAAGAGTTTCTTCAGAAGTCATGGACTTAGATTTGATGATCTTCTTAACGTTGTTGTCTTTTGCAATTTTAGCGATGATGCTGTTAGCTTCTTCAGCGTCTTTTGCAAGGTGAACATGAACGCCGCGTTTTTCAGCTTCTTCTGTGAACTGTTTTAACAGTGCTGCATGGTTTTTTACAGCATAGTCTTTACAGTCAGCAATTTTACCGATGAGTGCTCTTTCGTCGATGCCGGCAAAAGCTTTTGCACGGTTTTCACGGTACCCAACAGCAAAAGCGTCCATGGCTTTACGCAGAAACTCGTTATCAAGAGCTTCCTGCATGTCTTCACGATATTCTTTAAGATTTTCAGCATTATGCATGATTAGTCCTCCAGGAGAAGAATGTGGAGTTCGAGTGGGCCGTGTGCACCGATAGCAAGTGTGCGTTCGATGTCAGCGGTACGGCTTGGGCCGGTGATAACAGCGGTGTAGGCAACGCCACTCATCAGTTCGAGCAGAAGCTGTTCTGCTGCGATGGAGTCCTCGAATATTTTGGAAGCCGGAAGCACAGCGATATGTACTTCGGAAACCATGGTTGCGAGGCGCAGTTCTTCTCCGTTGGACTGCTGAACGATAGAGCCAGTTTCAATGAATCCTGCGTCAGCAATGGTGAATCCGGCGTCGATGCCAGCCATGTAGTTGCGCATACCGGATTTGATAAGCTTTACGCCTTTAGCTTCACAAGCTTTTGCGAGAGCTGCGTACTGATCATCGGAAAGTTCTGGGGCAGCCATAATTTTTTCTTCAGCAAATTCTGGCTGTGCTGCGTCTGGGCTGGAAGGAATAAGAAGTTCGCATGGATTTTTTTCTGCAACGTAGTTTGCAGCGTATGCAAACGCTTCATCCATGGACTTAATGCTGGTAACTTTAGCTGCTACCAGTTTTGCTTTTTCGCAAAAAAGCTCTTTCATGTCGCTCATGTGACACTCCTGAGACTATGGCATTCCATAGGAATACCGCTGAACATACCCTTCACCGCTGCATCCTGAAACGAGTCAGGCGGTTTTGGTGTATGCAGAACAGCAACCGTAAAGGTTGTAGAATCTCCTCATCGGATGAATGTCGTACAGAATTCGGTCTTCCGGACAAATTCAGCAAAGCGGCAACTAGTAGGCTTTGCTCGTACGGGACACTCAACTTTTCTGCCGGGATCTAGAATGACAGCAGAAAAGTAATGCATATGCAGTAATGCAATCCGTACTTGCTTTGTGGCAACTAATTCGGTCGGGCTGGGCGTAATGCTATTCAGAGTTCAGTGACAGTTTTTGACACAACAAATTGTAATTGAACGCGTTATCAACAAGTTCAGCGCCGCGTTTAATTTTTACCAGTTCACGAAGTTTTTGGCTGTTCAGAATAAGTTCCATACATTTTGCAACAGTATAGGTATCTTCTGAAACCTGAATCACAGGTACACCAAGTTGTTCGGAGCGGGTACGTACAATTTCGTTAGGAGTAATGTTGCCTGTCACAATAAGACAAGGACAGCCACCTTCCATAGCGATAAGCTGTAAGTCTGTTCTGTCACCACCAACAATGGTGGCAAGATTGGATGACTGGCGGAAATATGTCATGAAGTTTTCCACCTGCATTGTACCAATCAGGAAGTTCTGAATTATTCGCTGGGATTGAGAATTTCCTGAGATAATTTTCCCTTTGAGCCGCCAGGCGAGCTCTGATGCTTTAATGGCGTTAAGCATAGGGTCGCGAGGAACAGTACCAAACACATTAACATCGTTTCTATTTAAGAAAGGAATCAGAATGTCTTCAGTATCGCGTGAAAAATCTTCAGGAACATCGTTAAAAAGCACTCCGAGCATGTCGTCGCCGAGTGTTTTCTTTATATTGAGAACAGCATCGTAGTTAAGCCTGTTTCGGTGATAGCGATCAACGAGTAATGTTTTCAATCCAAGCTGTTTCGACAGTGTAATGCCATCCACACCCCTGTGGGTGCCGGTATACTGGATGGAGCCACAACCGCCGACAAGCATAACGTCTTTGTCTTTAGAAATGGTGTTGTAGGCACTCTGGATGGCGGCCAGAGCGTCTGTTTCATCTGAGAGGGTAGTGGCTCTCAGGTTGTCTGGAATAATTACCGGCGTAAGTATATCTGGAGAAATCTCGAGACCGAGAAGTTCCTGGATGACTAAGGCGTCTTCATCCCCGAAGACATCGTCAACTCGTTTGGGAATAGAACCCACAGGCTTCATGTAACCAACACGCATGCCACGTCGTTGCATCTCAAGCCCTAAAGCCATCAATACAATATTTTTTCCCGCAAATGCGTCTGTAGAGCCTATGTAAATTCCGATCATGTATTCCCTCCCAAAGAAGATGCTTCGGGATATACCTCTTTCGGTAAAATGGCAAATACCGGAGCAGAAACCGGCACGTTTCTGCTCCGGATTATCTTCGCAAATAAACTGAAATACTAACCGAGTACTTTTACAGTAGCCTGAGCGATTTCGAGTTCTTCGTTGGTTGGAATAACAAGGATTTCTGTCTTGCCACCACCATTCAAAGAACGCTCAGTGCCACGACGGGTAGCGTTTTCTTCGGTATCAATTTTGAGACCGAAGAGGTCCATGTCTGCACAAACCATTTCGCGAACGATGTCGTCGTTTTCACCGATACCGGCAGTAAACACGATAGCGTCAACATTGCCGAGTGCTGCAAAGTAGGAACCAACGTATTTTCTGATGCGGTAAACAAACATGTCGAGAGCAGTTTCAGCTTTTGTATCGCCGTTATCAACTGCAGCGTGGATATCGCGCATGTCGCTCATGCCGCAGATACCGAAGAGACCGGACTGTTTGTTCATGAGGGTGTCAACTTCTTCACCGGTAAGACCTTTACGCTCCATGATGAAAGGAACGAGAGCAGGGTCGATATCACCACAACGGGTACCCATCATGAGGCCTTCGAGAGGAGTAATACCCATAGTGGTATCAACACATTTGCCTGCTTTTACAGCAGACATGGAGCAGCCGTTACCGAGGTGACAGATAACGAGGTTAACGTCTTCTGGTGCTTTACCGAGGAATTTAGCTGCTCTTTTAGCAACAAAACGGTGGGAAGTACCATGGAAGCCGTAACGACGAATTCTGAGATCTTCGTAAAGCTCGTATGGAAGCGGGTAGAGAAATGCTTTTTCAGGCATAGTCTGATGGAATTCGGTATCGAATACACCAACGTTAGGAGTGCCCGGGAAAAGGTGTTCACAAACTTCAATGCCAGCAAGGTTTGCAGGGTTGTGCAAAGGACCGAGTGGAATGTATTTGCGGATGATTTCTTTTACTTCGTCAGTTACTTTTACAGATTCTTTGATCTCTTCACCACCGAGGAGTACACGGTGGCCGATTGCGTAGATCTCAGATCTGTCTTTGATCACGCCGTCGTTTTCGTCGGTGAGCAGGTCAACAACACGCTTCATAGCGGTTTCGTGATCTGCAAATGGCTCGTCGATAACAACTTTACGCTCGTCATCAGTATCTGGAGCAAGCTTGTTAACAAGTTTACCCATATCCTGACCGATACGTTCTACGAGACCGGAACAAAGAGCGGTTTCGTTTTCCATATTGATCAGCTGAAATTTGAGGGAAGAAGAGCCGGAGTTAATTACGAGTACGTTCATCTATTTTTATCCTTTAAATGGCTTGGCTAGATAAGCCCTTTTTCTGCCTGTGCCTGAATTGCTGTAATGGCAACAGTGTTTACAATATCTGGTACGGTACAACCGCGAGACAAGTCGTTAACAGGCTTATTGAGTCCCTGCAAGACCGGACCGATTGCCACTGCATTTGCAGCACGCTGTACAGCTTTGTAAGTGTTGTTACCAGTATTCAGGTCAGGGAAAATAAATACGGTGGCCTTACCGGCAACTTTTGAATCAGGAAGCTTGGTTGCAGCAACGTCAGCGTCGATCGCAGCATCATACTGGAGTGGGCCTTCCAGCTCGAGATGAGGAGCGCGTTCATGTGCAATTCTTGTTGCTTCAATAACTTTCTCAACGTCTGCACCCTTACCGGAAGAACCGGTGGAGTAGGAAAGCATTGCAATGCGTGGGTCGACATTGAAGATGCGTGCAGTGTCTGCAGAACCTATTGCGATTTCAGCAAGCTGTTCAGAGGTAGGGTTCGGGTTAACTGCGCAGTCACCGAATACGAGAACACGGTCTTTAAGACACATGAGGAAAACGGAAGAAACAATGGAAGCTTCCGGTTTGGTTTTAATAAACTCAAACGCAGGGCGAATTGTGTGGGCAGTGGTGTTAACCGCACCGGATACCATGCCGTCTGCATCGCCTTTTTTAACCATCATGGTGCCGTAGTAGGTGGTATCACACATGGTATCACGAGCGTGTTCCATGCTGATGCCTTTTTTCTTACGTGCTTCAAAGTAGGTTTCTACGTAGTCTTCAAAATTAGGCGCAAGTTCCGGCTGGATAATCGCAACATCAGAGAGCTGAAGACCTAAGTCAGAAATTTTCTGCTTAACAACATCAATATTGCCAAGGAGAATGATTTCTGCAACGCCGCGACGGTTGAGCATTTCAGCTGCACGCAAAATGCGTTCTTCCTGACCTTCAGGGAGAACAATGCGCATTTTGTTAGCTTTAGCCTTTTCAATAAGGTTAAACTCAAACATCTTCGGCGTAATTTTGTCAGATTTACGGGAGATAACGCGACGGGAAATTTCAGCTGTGTCTACGTTGTCTTCGAAAATACCGAGGGCAGTAGCAACGCGGCGGCTATCCTGCGGGTCAATTCTACCGTAAAGCTGGTTCAGAACCTGAATAGCAAGGTAGGTGTGCTGTTTAACGCTGACTACAGGAATCGGCGCAGCAGACCAGCCTTCTACAAGGCGGCGAACATTTTTTGCCATCTCAAGACCGCCGGTGAGAACGATACCGGAGATATCCGGGTATGCGGAAGACATACGGGATGCGAGGGCAGAAATAATGATGTCAGAACGGTCGCCAGGAGTAATAACAAGACTGGCTTCTGTGACGTAGTCGAGGAAGTTACCAATCTGCATTGCAGCAACGCACAGGTCGTCTACACGGGAATCAAGACGGTCTTCACCGTAAACAACTTCACCTTCAAGCCAGTCCGCCACGTCTTTCATGGTTGGTTTGCTTAAGGTTGGTTCTTCAGGAATGATGTAAACAGCAAGTGCTTTTTCCGCACCTTCTTTAGTGCCGAGCTGGGAAATAATGTCAGCACAATGTGCGGAGGTTACTTCTGCACGGTTGATAACAGCAGCGACAATATCGAGTCCTTTATCTTCAAGGGAATCGAGTGTGAGCTTAGTAGAGCTGATGATCTCTTCACAGTCCTGTTTCTGTCCGTTGACAACAACAAGAACAGGAGAGCCTAAGTTTGCGGCGATATCTGCGTTGAGATCGAATTCGAATGCTGCATCTTTGCCAAGAAAGTCTGTTCCTTCGCAAAGAACAAAATCGTATTTGTTGGCAAGCTGAGTGTATTTGTTGAGAATATTTTCAAGCAGCATGGAGCGTTGACCGTTGTTGATCAATTCACGTGCCTGATTGAGCGTGTACGCGTAGGTATCCTCGTAAGGGATATCCATACCGAAATATTCAAGAATAAGGTTAATGTCGTGGTCTTTTTTACCGGTTTCATCATCGTTGATGATAGGGCGGAAGAACGCAACGTTGCTAATGTCTTTGGTAAGCAACTGCATCATGCCGAGAACAACAGCAGATTTACCTGTTCTTGCTTCGGTAGCTGTAATGTAAAGGTTGTGGGACACTATGGACTCCTTGCATATCCATTGATACTAGCCAAAATTATCGAACCTGCATCCCCAGAACCGCTTCCTGGAGAATACTTCTGCAGACCGATGACAAACCCGTACATTGCCTGATGCAGTAGAAAATTCAAGCTGTTACGCAATATTGTTTGCGTATTGGCAAGAAGCATTCCCGCATTCCGACAATGTACGGATTTGTTTCAGTCTGTAAGTTCAGGACGTCGTCACTGAACCATAAATCGCAAAGCGACTATAGGGTTTCAGCGTAGAGTTCGATGCTATGCTTTACTTCTACGTCGTCGCCGTTTTGTGAAAGCATATCGTTCAGTTGCATCATACAAGCCGGACAGCCTGTGGATACAACATTAGCACCCGTCTCAATAACGTTGTTACGTTTACGTCCCCCGATCTTTTTAGAAAGATCATAGTGGTATAATGTAAAGGTACCGCCACATCCACAGCAGCGATCCGCTTCATTCATTTCTACCAGTTCGTAGTTGCTGTTCATGCGGATAAGGTCACGTGGCTGTTCTGCTACGCCGAGGCCCTTCTTAAGGTGACAAGAGTCATGGAAGGTTACCTTTTTTCCGCCCTTAGGTGCTTCACCTTCCGGCTTAACACCCAGAACATCTACGAGGAATTCGTTGATATCCATTGCTTTAGCAGCAATTTTTTCAATTTTTCTCTGCATGTCGGCCGGGTACTCTTTACCGTACTTAGGCCAGTATTTCATGATGGTGGAAATACAGGAACCGCAAGGAGCAACAATATAATCGTATTCGCCCTCTGCAAAGATTTCTGTATTGTATTTCACCATCTTATCATAGGCTTTTTTATCACCTGCAGAAAGAGCAGGGATACCACAACACGCCTGAGTTGCGGGCATCCAGACACCAACTCCGTGGTGTTTAAATACCTTCAGACATGCTTCACCCATGTTGGTGTACATCTTATCAGCTACACAGCCAGGGAAGAAGAGAACTCGGATGCCGGATTTTCCAGCTGGAGTATCAATAGTACCATATTTAGCGTGCAGTGACTTTTTAGCAACCGGATTAAAATGACGGTTACCGATAAATGGCTCGAGTAAAGGTGCTTTACGGGTACCCTGTTTTTCTGATGCCTTAGATGTCATGAGGTTCTGGAATTTAGAACCGAAATCGAGAAGCATGTTAAAGAGCTTAGGGTTACCTACCATGCCGCGCAGGATAGCTTTCTTCACTGGGGAAAGGCCCATGTACTGGTTCACAATAGTACGAGCCTTAATGAAGATATCACTGATCTGTACACCGGAAGGACAGTTAGCGCCACAGGAACCACAGAGCAGACAGCGGTTCAGGGCTTCCTGAACACCTTCTGCATCGTTGATGAGTTCTGCTGCAAGACGTTCGAGCAGGGCAATTTTACCACGGGTTACGTCAGACTCCTTCATAGTTTCGGAGAAAACTGGACATACAGCCTGACACATGCCGCACTTCATGCAGGCAACCATCTGATCGTCCAGCTCCTGAAGGAGCTTCGCAAGTTTTGTAAGATCTGCTGACATAATATTAACCTGCGATGATTTTGCCTGGGTTGAGGATGTTGTTAGGATCAATCGCACGCTTCATATTGAGGGAGTAGTCAATAGTAGCGCGGGAAGTTTCCTTTTCCATCCATTTGGATTTTGCCATGCCGATACCGTGTTCGCCGGAAAGAGTACCTTTGAGGGAAAGGGCTACGTCGAAGATGTTATCGACAGCTTCTTCTACTCGATGGAATTCTTTAGCATCACGACGGTCACAAAGAATAGTCGGGTGCAGGTTACCGTCGCCAGCGTGGCCGAAGGTACCGATAGCGAGATCGTATTTCTTTGCGATGTCGTTAATTGCTGCAACCATTGCAGGAATCTGGGAACGAGGTACTGTTGCATCTTCAAGAACAGTGGTCGGCTTAGCGCGAGCAAGTGCTGGCAGCGCGTTACGACGAGCTTCCCACAGTTTGAATTTCTCTTCAGCATCTTTTGCAACGTGAACAGCAGTTGCACCGGATTTAGTGAGACATTTTTCTACAACAGCAGCTTCGTCTGCAACCTGTCCTGGATGGCCGTCTACTTCAATAAGAAGAATAGCAGCAGCTTCTACTGGGAGGCCAGCTTTGGTGTATGCTTCAACGTGTTTAAGAGCAGCCTGATCCATGAACTCGAGAGTACAAGGAACAACGTGCGCGGAGATGATGGAAGCAACAGCTTCAGAAGCTTTGTTAACATCATCAAATACTGCCATCATAGCTTTAGAAGCTGCAGGTGGCGGAGTAAGTTTGAGGATAATTTCGTTGAATACACCGAGAGTGCCTTCAGAAGCAGCCATAAGGCCAGCAAGGTTGTAGCCGGTTACGCACTTAACAGTACGGGAACCAGTTTTAACGAGCTGACCGTTAACATCAAAAAAGTCCAAGCCCATTACGTAATCTTTAGTAACGCCGTATTTGAGACCACGAAGGCCGCCAGCGTTTTCTGCTACGTTACCACCAATGGTGGAAACAGCCTGAGAACCCGGGTCTGGTGGGTAGAACAGACCACGTTTTGCAACTTCTTGCGCAAACTGTGCTGTAACAACACCAGGCTGAACAACAGCGTAGAGATCTTCTTCGTTAATTTCGAGGATCTTGTTAAGGCCGTTGGTGAGAACAACAATACCGTCGCGTTTGTCTGGAATGGTTCCACCTGAAAGGTTTGTGCCAGCACCGCGTACAGTAATTGGACAGTTGTTTTCGTTACAAAGAGCGATAACTTTGCCCAGCTCTTCAGAATTGGTCGGGCGAACAACCAATGCAGGGGTTACAGGTTCAAGCACAGCAGAGTCATAAGAATATGCCTGACGCTCTGGCTCAGAGGTAAATACGTTTTCACTGCCTACTACGGCTTCAAATTCTTTAGTTAAGGACGCACTAATCACGGAGTTCTCCTCAATAATCATGTTGTCTACAAACGGTATTCAACCTGTTCACAATTAACCGGCAACGAACAGGAGGACCGAACCTTTTAAAAAAACGGGGCACACTTCCGCAGTAGCCCCGTTCTTCAATACACTAGCAAGAAAGCTGGAGACAGCCTGTCGGCTGTCTCCGGCAAAGTATATTTTAGAAGAGGGTTGGGAACATAACGATGCATACAGATGCAACGATACCAACCACGATTCCGTACAGAAGGAAAGGCCATACGGTGCGACGAAGGATGGCGCCTTCTTGACCGGAGAGACCTACAACCGCACAAGCAGCAACGATGTTGTGGATACAAACCATGTTACCCATACCACCACCAACTGCCTGAGCAGCAACAATCAGCTGACGAGGCAACTCGAGCTGTGCTGCCATTCCCCACTGGAATTCAGCGAAGAGAAGGTCAGATACTGTGTTGGAACCAGTAATAAATGCACCTAAACCACCAACGAAGGATGCAAACATAGGCCATGCACCACCGAAGATGTTAGCTGCAACTTCCGCCAATGCCAGAGGCATGGAAGGAAGACCTGCAGGGTTGTTAGCGGAAAGACGGAAGATAGATACGAGTGCTACTGCGAATACGAGAGCAATTGTAGGGTTCTTCATCTTTACGATAGCTTCAGTCCAAGCTTTCTTGGTATTTTCGCCACTCATGCCATGGAGGACGATGGTGATGATAGCAACAAGAATGAATGGAATGGTACCTGGCAGGTAAAGGTACTTAATAGCATTTGTAATTTCAGGGTGACCAAGGAAGCCTGCGTCGAAGTTGAGTGATACGCCTGCGAGCATGCCTTTGAGACCAAGTTCAGGAATACGGGTGATAACAAGGATCACACCGATAAGAATGTATGGAAGCCATGCACGGAACTGAGACATGTGAGCAGTAAAGTTGGTAGAACCACCACCTTTAATGTCGCCAGTCCATTCTGGATCCCATTTTTCGTGATCACCAAAGTCAAAGTGATCGTTAGGCATGCAGAAACCGTTTTTAGCACCAAGAATGATGATACCGAGACCAACGAGACCACCGATAAGGGATGGGAACTCAGGGCCGATCAACCATGCAAACGCAAGGTAAGGTACGATGAATGCGGTAGATGCAAATACACAGAATTTCCATGCGCCAAAGCCTTCTTTCCAGCTACGGTTAACACCGAAGTAACGGGTGATGAAACCAAGCATGAAGATAGGAAGAATGTAAATCATTGGTGCGTTGAAAACAGTTGCCCACTGGCCGATTACAGCGTTGAACTGATCAGCAGATGCAAAGTTAAGTCCAGGGATGCCAGCGGCAACAGCCTGATCTACGAGTGGACGAACGTATTTAAGACCGAGGATAATCGGAGTACCAACAGCACCAAAGGTAACTGGGAAAGAGTTAAATACGAGACAGATTACTGCAGCTGCAAGCGGCGGGAAGCCGAGAGACAGAAGCAGTGGAGCAGCAAGAGCAGCCGGAGTACCGAAGCCTGCAGCACCTTCAATGAAGGCTGCGAACATGAAACCGATGATAATAGCCTGAATACGGCGGTCACCGGAAATCTGCTGCATACCGTACTGAATAGTTTCCATACCACCGCTGTACTGCAGTGTGTAGAGAATGAGAATCGCACCAAAAACAATGATCAGTACGGAAATTGCTGTAATGAGACCGTGGAAAGACATAGCTGCTACGTAGCTAGCATCAAGACCCCAACCTGCCATCGCACCAAGAACAGCACATGCCCAAGCAACAGGCATAGCCTTAGTTGCAGGCCAGCGAAGGCCTACCATCAAAATAAGAGCTGCCAGAATAGGCAGAACAGCAAACATTGCCAACATAAGAAAACGCTCCTCATTTAGGTTGTTAGCAACCGTATCCGTTTATCCACCATTAAAACGGATACGATTGAATAAAAAGGTTCCCGGGTCGGGCTTCCGCTCCCTAGCCGGGAACCTTTAACAGCTTAGTAGCCTACGCGCTATTTAGCGGCGCGGCCGTCGTCGCAAGCTTCGCCTGCGCCTTCTTTACCGTTAGTTTCTGCGGACTGTGCGATTTCGCAATGGTCTGCAGAAGCTTCCTGAGCGGTACCAGTAGCTGCTTCAACAGGAGCTACTGCAATGCCAGGGAGTTCACTAAGGGTCTGGAAGTATTTGTGACGTTTGAGGTAATCTTCCTCAATCTGAGCGCGGAGACGCTTAGATTCTTCAGGTGCGATCTTTTCGAGCAGTGCGTAGCGGTTTTCACCGGAAAGGAACGCCTGCATGTCACCGTTAGGTGCTTTAGATTCGTACATGAATGGGTTTTTACCTTCGTCAGCGAGAACTGGGTTGTAGCGGTAAAGCGGCCAGTAACCAGTTTCAACTGCGAGTTTTTCTTCTTCGATGGATTTGCCCATACCTTTACGGATACCCTGGTTAATACAAGGTGCGTAACAGATAACGATGGACGGACCGTCGAATGCTTCAGCTTCTTTGAATGCCTTGAGAACCTGGTTCATGTTTGCGCCCATAGATACGGATGCAACGTAAACGTAGCCGTAAGACATTGCGATAAGGCCGAGGTCTTTTTTACCTACTTTCTTACCGGAAGCTGCCATTTTCGCGATGGAGCCGAGTGGGGTAGCTTTGGAAGACTGACCACCGGTGTTGGAGTACACTTCGGTATCCATTACGAGAATGTTGATGTCTTCGCCGGAAGCGAGAACATGGTCAACACCACCGAAGCCGATGTCGTATGCCCAGCCGTCACCACCGAATACCCATACGGATTTTTTGGTGAAGAGGTCAGCCATAGAGTAGAGCTCATGTGCGGTAGCACTGTGGTCTACGCCTGCTTCGATAAGTGCGAGGATTTCTTCGCCAGCTTCTGCGGATGCTTCGCCCTGGTCTTTAACTGCGAGCCAAGCTTCGAGAGCATCTTTGAGCTGTGCGTTTTCAACGGTGTCGATAGCTTCTTTTACAACGTCTTCAAGTTTGTTGCGACGCTGTTTGTAAGCCATGCCCATACCGTAACCAAATTCAGCAGCATCCTCAAAGAGGGAGTTACCCCAAGCAGGACCGTGACCGTTTTTGTTTACAGTGTACGGGGTGGTAGGTGCAGATGCACCCCAAATGGAAGAACAACCGGTTGCGTTAGCGATGATCATACGCTCACCAAACAACTGGGTGAGAAGTTTTACGTATGGAGTTTCACCACAACCCGCACATGCGCCGGAGAATTCCATCAGAGGCTGCTGGAACTGAGAGCCTTTGAGGGAGTCACGGGACATGATTGCGTCTTTAATTTCAATTGCTTCTTCCGCGAAAGCAAGGTTAGCAACCTGATCTTCAATCTGAGTTTCGATCGGTTTCATAACGAGTGCTTTTTCTTTTGCAGGACAAACGTTCGCACAAGAACCACAACCAAGGCAGTCTTCTGCGTAAACCTGCATGCGGTATTTGAGACCTTTTACTTCTTTGCCTTTAGCATCGATAGTAGTGAAGGTAGCTGGTGCTTCTGCAAGCTCTTCTTCAGTAGCAAGTACTGGACGAATAGCAGCGTGAGGGCAAACGTAAGCACAACGGTTACACTGGATGCAGTTGTCCTGTACCCATTCAGGTACGAGAATAGCTACGCCGCGTTTTTCAAATGCTGCAGTACCAACTGGGAAGAGTCCGTCCGGTTCGAAAGCGGAAACAGGAAGTTTGTCACCGTTCTGAGCAAGGATAGGACGAACAACGTTGGTAATGAATTCTGGAGCATCACCGGTGCAAGCTGAATCGTCAGTTGCGTTAGCCCAGTCTGCAGGAATTTTAACTTCAACAAGAGCGTCAGCAGCTTTATCAACAGCCTGAACGTTCATGTTAACGATGTGATCACCTTTTTTGCCGTATGCTTTCTTAATGGAATCTTTAAGGTAAGCAACAGCCTGATCGAAAGGAATAACATCAGCAAGCTTGAAGAATGCAGTCTGCATAACCATGTTGATGCGACCGCCAAGGCCTACTTCAGTCGCAATCTTAACTGCGTCTACGTTGTAGAACTTGATGTTCTTTTCAGCCAGAGCGCGCTTCATGGAAGCAGGCAGATGTTCGTTCATCTCTTCTGGTGACCAGTTAGAGTTCAGTACGAAGATACCGCCGTCCTTGATACCATCGAGGAGGTCGTACTGGTTAACGTATGCAGACTTGTGACAAGCAACGTAGTCAGCAGCGTTAACGAGGTATGTAGACTGAATCTTTTCGTTACCGAAGCGAAGGTGAGACACAGTGAATCCGCCGGACTTTTTGGAGTCGTAAGCGAAGTAACCCTGTGCGTACATGTCGGTGTTGTCACCGATGATTTTAATAGCCTGCTTGTTAGCACCAACAGTACCGTCAGCGCCAAGGCCGAAGAACTTACACTGAACAGTGCCAGCAGGTACGGTGTCGAGTACTTTACCAACAGTGAGGGAAGAACGGGTAACGTCGTCCGTAATACCAACAGTGAAGTGGTCTTTAGGAGCGGTTACTTTCATGTTCTCGTATACTGCGAGTACGTCAGCAGGAGTGAATTCTTTGGAACCGAGACCGTAGCGGCC
Organism: Halodesulfovibrio aestuarii DSM 17919 = ATCC 29578; assembly: GCF_000384815.1. Classification (NCBI taxonomy): domain Bacteria; kingdom Pseudomonadati; phylum Thermodesulfobacteriota; class Desulfovibrionia; order Desulfovibrionales; family Desulfovibrionaceae; genus Halodesulfovibrio; species Halodesulfovibrio aestuarii. Next base: position 419,694 of record NZ_ARQF01000019.1, on the reverse strand, counting down.
GGAAAGAATCATTGGCATTTCGCCGTGTTCTTTAAATGCTGCACAGATGTCAAGGTAAAGAGGATCGCCGATAGCGCCTGGTTCTTTTGTACGGTCAAGAACTGTGAAGACTTCTGCAGAAGCAGGAACAACTTCGAGCATGTGCTTGATAGAGAACGGACGGAAAAGGCGAACTTTAAGAAGACCTACTTTTTCACCTTTTTCGAGGAGGTAGTTAACTACTTCTTCGATAGCTTCGTTAGCTGAACCCATACATACGATTACGCGTTCTGCATTTTCGTGACCAACGAATTCGAAAGGTTTGTAGGAACGGCCGGTGATGCTTTCAACTTTAGCCATTGCATCGATAACTGCATTAGGAACAGCATCGTAGAATGTGTTACAAGCTTCACGTGCCTGGAAGTAAATATCTGGGTTCTGAGCAGTACCACGGAGGTGTGGGTGCTCAGGATTCATTGCGTTCTGACGGAATGCTTCAATTTTCTCGTAGTTAACTACTTTTTTGATATCTTCGTAGTCGATAACTTCGATTTTCTGAAGTTCGTGAGATGTACGGAAGCCGTCGAAGAAGTGACAGAAAGGAACACTGGTTTCGATTGCTGCAAGGTGAGCAACGAGAGCCATATCCATAGCTTCCTGTACGGAGTTGGAACACAAGAAAGCAAAGCCAGTCTGACGACAAGCCATTACGTCCTGGTGGTCACCGAAGATGGAGAGTGCATGTGATGCGAGAGCACGTGCAGAAACATGGAAAACGCCAGGGAGAAGCTCACCAGCAATTTTGTACATGTTAGGGATCATGAGCAGGAGGCCCTGAGACGCTGTGAAAGTAGAGGTCAGCGCACCTGCTGCGAGACAGCCGTGTACTGCGCCAGCCGCACCAGCTTCTGACTGAAGCTGACGGACAGAAACTGTCTGGTTAAAGATGTTTTTTTTGCCGGCAGCTGCCCAGTCGTCTGCAGCTTCTGCCATGTTGGATGATGGAGTGATCGGGTAGATCGCAGCCGTGTCACTCAGTGCGTACGCGATATGCGCGGCAGCAGTGTTACCATCCATAGTTTTCATAGTCTTGGCCATTAGAGTAACTCCTTTATGTAGCCTGAAAGCATGTGGGTCATGCTGTCCTGCTTTTCTGATCGTTGCAGTGCTAAGACATATTGCTTGGAACGCGGGTTTATCCCCGCCCCGCATTCCTCGACAGAAAAAACAGGGTGATCGTATTAACCAATACAAAAGATATGCCACTTGTGTGATTTTTGATAAACCGTGTCTAATCAGGGTGTTACCCATGTTAAACGTTTTCATTGAATTTCAAGAATCACATTTGTGTCTGAAAAATAAGACTCGCCGAAGCTTGTTCACTCAGTATTGAACGATAAAAGTGAATCGAAAATACATTTGCTTATAAACTTAGGAGTTTATCATGTCTTAAATATCAGACAACTATAACATCGTTGCTCCTTCTACAACAAAATGAGTACACAAACAATGGTTGTTTACGGAAAATTCACGTTTACAGTATTTGTTTTATCAATCTTGTTTTATAAGGAGATATTATACTTTTTAAGCAACGCATAGAAGTGGGAGCGGGATAATCCCGAAGTTTCCAGCATTTCATGAATGTTGGAACCATGCTGTGCGATAAGCTGTAAAAGGTACTTTTTTTCCATATCCGACTTAAACTGTCGTAGTGTTGGCAGCGCGTCAAACGAAAAAGAGAATGGAGTTGCAGCTCGTTTGTCTGATTTTTCAGACGCCGGAGCCTTGTCAGCATGAGTTGTCTGATTTTCCAGTCCTCGTGTAAGGTTTGCCTGTGCGATTTTAATTCGGATGTCAGCTGGAAGGTGTCTGGCATATAAGACAGATTCTGAACCAGCTGCAACTAACGCCTGTTCTAGAGCGTTAAACAGTTCGCGAACGTTCCCGGGCCAGTCATACTTGGCCAGCATCGGGAAAAAGTCCGCAGAAAAATCTTTAACCGGCATTCCATATTGCTTACAGAGCTGTTCTATTCTGAATTTGGACAACAGCTCGAGATCATCGTTACGTAAACGAAGGGCAGGCAGTTCAATATGGACGGTCTTTAAACGGAAGAGAAGATCACGGCGAAACTCTCCCTGCTCAACCATAGTTGCTAAATTACGGCTTGTCGCAGAAATAAGGCGGAAGTTACTTTTTTCTTCCACCGTGCCTCCTACAGGACGAAATACACGTTCCTGAAGAAAACGTAAAAATGATTTTTGGATATTAAGGGGCATTTCGCCCACTTCATCAAGAAATAGGGTGCCGTTGTCGGCGAGTTTTACAAGCCCGTCTTTGTCTGTCTGCGCACCGGTAAAGGCACCTTTTTTGTGTCCGAAGAGAGTGGATTCAAGCAATGTTTCGGTAAGCGCTGCACAGTCTACAACAACAAAATCGCCTTGGGTACGCTTGCTGTTTGCATGGATGGTGCGGGCGGTGAGTTCCTTACCTGTTCCGGTTTCGCCAGTGATGAGCACGTTGGCATCTGTGGATGCGGCTTGTGCCATAAGGTTGAAGCAGTTGCGTATGATTGAGCTTGTGCCAACCATGTGCGCAACTTCCAATGTTTTTGTATCACCTCTTTTATCCAGCTTTTCCTGACGGTATTTGAGTACACGTTTGAGCGTCTGGGTTATTTCTTTGATTGAAGCAGGTTTTACAAGATAATCCCATACCCCGCGTTGGATAGCTGTTTCTGCGCCGGCAGGATCACCGTCTCCTGTAAGGATGATGACTTCCGGTGGGTTGTCAAAGTGTGCAATGTCGGAAAGGTAGTCCAGTCCGTTGCCGTCAGGAAGACGGACATCAAGAAAAAGCACGTCAAATTCACGTTCACGGAGCAGGTCGAAACCCTTGGCAATAGTCTGCGCTGTGGCGCAGTTGTATTGAAGGCGAGAAAGGAGACTTTCAAATGTCTCACAGATATTAACATCATCATCAATAATAAGAATGTTGGGCATGCTCAATTTCCGAAACGTTGAGGTGGTCAATGCCCTTTCGTAGGGCGGCTAAATGAGAGACTTATTGCAACGGGCGAAGTACCGACGTAATAGCTTTTGCAATTATCGAACTGTTGTAGGGTTTGCTGACAAGAGTTTTCACAGATGGAATTTCTCTTGCACCCTTGGCTGCAATGTTTCGGCCGGAAACCATAATTACAGGGAGTTCCGGTGCTGCTTTGCTGATGTGTTTTGCCAGTTCAAGCCCATTCAGTTCCGGCATGTCAAAATCTGTAATAACGAGATCCCATGATTCTGGACGTTCGCTAATCATAGTAGCAGCTACCGCAGCATCGCCTATCGGGTCAACCTCATAGCCTAGGTTTCTGAGAACTCTGGGGATTGTTTCGAGTTGGTCTGAATCGTCTTCTACAAAAAGAATACGCCCTTCCCCTTGAAGAATCTTCTCTGTGAGTTGCGTCTCTGCTTCAAGAACAGGTCGGTCGATGTGCGGCAGGTAAATAGTGAAGGCTGTCCGGACAAAAGGAATACTGCTCACTTCGACTCCCCCACCATGTCCTTTAATGATTCCGAGCACAACAGAAAGTCCTAATCCTGTTCCTTCAGTTTTTCCTTTTGTGGTGAAGAATGGGTCAAAAATTTTATCCTGAATTTCTGAAGTGATGCCGGGACCATTATCTTCTATGATCAGTTTGAAGTATTCGCCTTCGGGAATATTGAACTGGCTTGCTTTTTCTTCAGGTAAAAATTCTTCGTCAACTTCCAGACGTAATGTTCCACCATGTTCGCGTAATGCCTGAAATGAGTTTGTGCACATATTCATAATTACCTGATTCATTTGTGTCGGGTCACCGAATGTGTGGGCGTGGTCAACATTATATGTTGTTTCAATATTAATGTTGCGCGGCAGAGAGGCGGACACAAGGCCAACGGACTCATTCATGACTTCTAAAAGGTCAGTAGTGCGGAAGCCTGCGACAGATGGTTTGCTGAAGGTAAGAATTTTTTTAACCAGACTGCTGCCATGCTGTGCGGCCCGCAGTGCCCGTGCAAGGTCATTACAAGTAAGTGTTTCTTCATCGATATCAATAAGCGCCAGCTCAACAGAGTTGATGATGGATGTAAGGATGTTGTTGAAGTCATGCGCGATGCCGCCGGCCAGCGTGCCGATAGCTTCCATTTTTTGTGATTGCAGTAACTGGCGCTCAAGGTTGATGCGCTGCGTAATATCTTCCGCAGTGGATAACAGACCTACAACTTCGTCTTTGTCTCCATGAAGTGGTAGGCGGTTGATTTCCAGCCATACAAGGTTGCCGTCTTTGTCTGTAATACGTTCTTTTGACTTCAACTGAGGAATATTGTGGGCGAGCACCATGTTCTCAGCTTGTTGCATGGTCGCGGCATCTTGACTGTTGGACAAGAACTCAAAATCGGTTTTGCCGATAAGTTCACGGGCATGCTTGACATCAAAAAATCTGTCAAAAGATCGGTTGCTTCCCATGTATCTAAAATCGTTACCTTTCCATGAAACAAGCTGCGGGATATTGTCCATAACAGATTGTAGCATACGCTCTGAATTGCGCAGAGCTTTTTCTGCACGTTTGCGAGTGGTAATGTTTTCTGAGAAGCCCTCAAGGAGTTCAATATTATTTAAGCGGTCACGGACAACTCGTATAGATATGTTTGCGGCAATAGTAGTATTATCAGGACGTAATAGTGAACGTTCAAATGTTAAAATTTCGTTGGCCCGTGCTTTGTGGAAATCTACGCCCTGCAACAGATCGTCCAATGCTGTATTTTCATGTGCCATGAATTCTTGCGGAGTGGTGTAGCCGACCATTCTGGCAAAAGCAGGGTTCACGTCAACAAACGCGCCGGTAGGACGTACACGGAAAATGCCAAGCGGGGAATTTTCAAATATGGAACGATATTTTTCTTCTGCAAAGCGCAAACTGTCTTCAGCTTTTTTGCGGTCGGTGAAATCAAAAATAACACCAACCATGCCAGCGATTTCACCACGGGCGTTCACATTAGTTGCTTTGTGCAGCAGAATGTTATGTACGCTGCCTTCGCGGGACGAAATAGTCTGTTCGTAAATCGATTCGCCTTGTTCATGCAGTAATTGGTGATCGATAGGATGTTGTAGCTGAGACAGACCGAATTCCTGTAATTCCCATTCGTTACAGTTTAAAATATCATCACGCTGGATGCCGAAAAATTTTTCAAAGGCAAGGTTGCATTGCTGGTACCGCCCGTACTTGTCTTTTGAGTAGATAGGAATAGGGATAGTATCCATGAGCAGACGCAAAAAGGATAATTGGTCTTTGATCTTTTGTTCTACGGATTTTTTTTCAAGAATATTCATCACCAGCAGTACGAGAGTGATGGTAAGCAGGATAAGACTGACGATAATTGTCCAGAAGACCTGCTTGTTTAATTCGTAGAACCTGCTTGGAGCGTTGATCATGTCAGCCGGTGCCGGGAGTTCACGTTCGCTCAAGTGAAGGCGCTTAAGTTCATTGTAGTCAAATGCCCATGGGGAAGCGCTTTCTGAGATGACGGCGATATCGCTGGCAGGAGTACCGTCAAGAATTTGCAAACCAAGTTCGGCTGCCATTTTTCCGTCTGTAATGCCGGAAATGAGTTTTCCGCCGAGGATGCCGGAGCCAAGCAGGAATCTCCAGTTGGAGTAGAGAGGGGCTGTGGTGTTGTCATGTACTTTTTGCAACAACTCCTGCGCGGAATAAAATTGCCCGTCAATTTCCCGATACATTGGAATAAAATAGAAAAAAGTATCAGGTGATACCTGTTTAACGCGTCGGATAATTTCTCTATGGGGCAGATCTGTCCAGAATTGTAGTTTCAATCCCTTATCAATAGTAGGCAGGCCCTCGATAACCTGTTTACGGATGGCTTTACCGGTAACAGACTCGTCGCCGATAATGATCATTTGTTTGAGGTTAGGATGCATTTCGAGTGCGAGACGGATATTTGAAGCAACGTCAAATGTTTCCATGACGCCAGTAATTTCTTTGCCTTTAATCAAAGACGGTTTGAAATCGTTGACGCCGACAAAAACAACAGGAACTCCGGGAAAGAGCTCCTCCCCGTATTCAATAATAAAGTTAAATGCGTCGTTGTCTGAAACTGTAATAAGGTCAAATGTTGTGTGAGCAAATTTGCGTCTGAACAAATCTATGATGTGCTTCACTGCGTCATTGTAGGGAAACTTTTTTGAGTCGAGATATTCTACCTGCAACATAATAGAATACGGGCTGTCTTGAATCCGCTCTTTAAAGCCTTCGAGTAGATTGTCTGACCATGCGTATCCATTATGGTAGGAATTAAGATACAGGATGTTCTTACGTTGTTTGGTTGAAGACGCAGGATTGGCGAAAACGCTTGAAACCGTCAGTATTACAGTCAGAAGCGCTAAAAATATGAAGTGTAAAAACCGTGCCCTCATAAAAATGAATCCCTTACTTAGCTGACACACTTGCAGGTACTGCTTTGTCAGCATGTTCTTCAGCATTATAAATTTGAGGCTGTATTAGCGTATTTTGAACGCTTACCTCATGCATCATGTACCGTTTATTCGCTCAATTGTCATCTCTTACAACGTGGCGAATTTTTGACAATTTTAAAAAATAATATGTTAAATCAGTTGCTTGCAAAAGTGGCAAGCTCCTTGCTATATGACTTCACAAAGACAATTACGTGGCGTTCCGAATAGATAGAGTGCCAATTCAGGAGGACTGCAATGTTATTTTTGCTTGGTGGAAATGATAAAAAGCCAACACAGGCTGAACAGGCTCGTACCGAGAATATGGAACGTGTAAAGGAATTATTTCTTGCTGGCCGTTTCCCTGTAGTAACGACTGAGGTGCTGGAAGGACGTGCTATTGGAAAAGTTCTCGGGTTAGTTGCGTGCCGCGGATATGATTCTGACGATGCATTTTTTGGCATGACAGCCCGTGCCGTTAATAAAGGCGCACAGGCCATTATCGGGTATCAGGAAAACATTGCGTTTCATCCGGATGGCAGTAAATATTTCTCCTGCTACGGCACTGCCGTGCAGTTCGAGCGTACAAAGCGAGTATAAGACATACGCATGTCCAACTGGTTGCTTCACGTTTGACAGCGTTGTTTTACCCTTACGGTTTGTTGTGTCTTTCCCCCCCCCCTTCCCCCCGAAAGACCTAATTTAGGTTTCGGCACAGCAAACCGTAAGGTAATATCGTTTTCTGTAAAGGCAATAGTAACAGTTGCCTCTAAAGAAAAACAAAAAGCCCGAATCACATTGTGATTCGGGCTTTTTGTTTTTAGTAATTTATTCGGAATCTTCTTCGAGGCTACGGGTGTAACGGCAAGTCTTTTCCGGACAGGCAATATGCTTGCCGCGTGCCTTGGTTGTTTTAATAGTGAGCAGTTTTGAATCGCATTGCGGACATTCTTCTTCCACAGGGTAGTTCCACAGGGCATAGTCACACTGGGGATATCTGCTGCAGGAATAGAATATTTTCCCGGAACGGGAAGACTTTTCAACAATTTCGCCTTCGTTACAACGCGGGCATTTTACGCCCGTAGAGAACGGCTTTGCGTGCTTGCATTCAGGATAACCGGTACATGCGATAAAACGGCCGCCGGTACGGGTACGTTTAAGAACAAGGTCTTTACCGCAATCCGGACATACACCCATTTTCTGTAATTCTTCTTTTGGGCGTTCCACAAGCACAACCTTACCGTTTTCATCTCGGGTAAAGTTGGAGGTGTTTTTACAGTCCGGATAGCCGGAACAAGCAAGGAAGGTTCCAGCCTTACCAAACTTGATCATCATCGGCTTGCCGCATTCTGAACAGGTAAGGTCAGTTTCAAGTCCCTGTTTTACTGACTCCATTTCTTCAGTAGCTTTTTCAAGCGTCGGGTTGAAGTCGTTCATGAAGTCAGTCATGAGTTGTGTCCAGTTCAGCTTACCTTCTGCTACGTTATCGAGCAGTGTTTCCATCTGCGCCGTAAAACGCACGTCCATAAGGGTGGAGAAGTGTTTTACAAGCTGCTGGCAAACGATGCGGCCAAGGTCGGTCGGCACAAAATTCTTTTCTTCCAACAGGGCATAGCCACGATCAATCAAGGTTGAAATAATGGCTGCATAGGTGGATGGACGCCCGATACCGAGTTCTTCCATTTCACGTACTAGAGAAGCTTCTGAGAATCGTGCTGGTGGCTGTGTAAATTTCTGTTCTTTATCAAGCGTAAGAAGACGGATGTCCTGTCCTGCTTCAAGCTTAGGGAGTTCAACGGAGTCTTCTTTTGTCTTCTGCGGAGAAACAGCAAGGAAGCCGGGGAAGAGCATACGCTCGCCCTTTACGCGCCATGTGCTGGCTAATTCGTCTGCATTCTTAATGGTCGTTGCATTTGGTGTAGCGGCAATAGTGACAGTGGTGTCATGGAATTGAGCTGCTGCCATCTGGGAAGCCATGAAGCGGGACCAGATGAGTGTGTACAACGCGTGCTGTTCGCGTGGAAGCAACGTACGGATGGAATCCGGAGTGATAGATGCGTCAACAGGCCTGATGGCTTCGTGAGCATCCTGAGCGTTAGATTTGGTTTTAAAAAATCGTGGTTTTGGTGGAACGTATTCTTCGCCGTACATGGAAAGAATAAGTTCTTTCGCTGCATCACGCGCATCGTCAGCAATACGCACGGAGTCAGTACGCATGTACGTGATAAGCGCGGTGGTACCTTTGTCGCCAAGCTCAACACCTTCATATAGGCGCTGGGCAATGGACATGGTACGTTTCGCAGAATATCCGTGGCGCTGGCTTGCTGCCTGCTGGAGTGTGGACGTGATGAACGGTGGCAGCGGCTGACGGCTGCGCTTTTTTTCTTCAACTTTTTCTACGCTTATTTTGGATGCGAGCACTGCTTCCTGAAGCGCTATTGCAGCTTCCTCGTTAGGAACAACAGCTTTTTTACCTGCTATCTGATGAAGTGTAGCTTTAAATGGCGGCGGGGTTTCACCTTCCATTTCAGCTTTAAAAACCCAGTACTCTTCCGGATCAAATGCATAGCGTTCCGCTTCACGTTCAACAATGAGGCGCAGCGCAACGGACTGTACTCGACCTGCAGAAATACCACGTTTTACTTTATTCCAGAGTAAAGGGGAGAGCTTATAGCCCACAAGGCGGTCAAGAATTCGACGGGCCTGCTGGGCATCGAAGAGGTTTTCGTTCAAATCCTTCGGGTGCTCAAGCGCTTCACGGACAGCACGGGCGGTAATTTCGTTGAACTGGATACGCTTAGCATTAGGATTTTCTTTTTTAATAATCTCAGCAATATGCCACGCAATAGCCTCTCCTTCGCGATCGGGGTCGGGAGCAAGATATACGTGATCAGCTTTTGCTGCCGCTTCTTTCAGCGTGGAAACAACTTTCTGTTTACCCTGAATGATCTGATACTTCGGCTTGTAGTTTTTTTCTTCATCTACGCCGAGATCTTTTTTAGGCAAATCTCGCACGTGACCTACACTGGCGTGAACCATGTAGTTACGGCCAAGGAACTTTTTAATTGTTTTCACCTTTGCGGGTGATTCTACGATTATCAGGTCTTTTCCCATTGAATGTCCTGTTTCCGATGTTGGTTAAGGAGCAACTGGCAACACAAAGATATCAATAGGTGTACCAGATGCTAAGCGTTTTTCCGTCAAGGGAAGATACGGCAAATGCTGACAGCGTCAAGTGTCGATTTTCTAAAATACGATTACAACAGTATATCTTCTTGAAGAACAATGCAAAATTGCAAGGTTGGCTGACTTTATTTCTATATTACAAAATGATTGCAGTATGGAAATGATACAGATCTTTCGTATCTTGTTACAAAATTTGGACATGCGCCATCCGTAAAGTACGTTCAAATAACTGACATTTTCCGGGATGCAATAGTGAGTACTTACTGTTTGTGCCGTCGCGATCCCTCGGATTATAACGAGTATAACGAGTTGGCATTCTAATTGCTCAGTGGAAATCGTACGTTGTCAAGCTCGGGGGAGCTTTAGGAGGAATATTATGTCTGTTACCCAAATCTCTATGACGCAGGTGCAGGGAGTCCTGCAGCAGTCAAAAAGACGCAATGGTGCGATTTCAATTGATAATGCTGCACAAAAAGACGGGATGAGCCGTTTTGAAGCCTTGCTTAGAGAGCCGCAGCAGATTGCAGATGCCATGGCATCGTTTCAATCTTCCCAGTTATCTGCTTTGCCGACTCAAAATCCATACTATGGATTAGCTGAAGCTGAACAGTCTGCACGTTCTGGAATAAACCTCAGAAACGTTTCTGCACTTGCAACACTTATTAATGTTTCATCCATTGAACCTACTGTATTAAGTAATGCACTCAAAACTCTGACAGAAGCAGCTGAAAAAAATCAGCTTGAGACAGCTTCTGCCTCCGGCATTACTGCTAATTTGCAGGGGATGATGAGCCGTAAAATTGAAAACGGTAATGTGGATGCACGTGTTCAAGCTTCTGACAGTGCTGCGGGTGATAGCACTGATGAAAGTGAAGCGAACCATGTTGAGCCTATAGTAACTAATGACGTTCGTGGGTCATTAGCTGCGATGTTTGAATCCGGAGCTGCCGGAAATATTGCTGCCATTGGCTATGATGCGACTGGAGGGACTTCGTATGGCAAATACCAGTTCTCATCCGCTCGTGGTACAATGGACGATTTTTTGACGTACCTTGATGCGCACGCTTCAGATATTTCGTTACACCTCAGGGCAGCAGGTGAGGTGAATACAGGCTCCAAGCAGGGCGAAATGCCGACAGCATGGCAGGAAGTGGCGAATATTGACCCTGTACGGTTCGAGAAAATGCAGGATGCATTCATGCAGTCCCGCTACTACACTCCAGTAGCTCGAGTTGTTCAAGATAAAATGAATATAAGCCAAATGAGTACCGCAATGGAAGAAGTACTGCTTTCTACTTCCTTGCAGCACGGTCCTCGCGGGGCTGTACAAATTTTTGCAAAAGCATTTGGCGCCACGGGCGGTTTCTCTGAAGATATGCAGGAAGCATTTATTAAAAATGTTTACGCACAGCGTAGTAATGAATTTGCAACCTCAACACCTGAAGTTCGTACAGGAGTGCAGAACCGGTTGGACGCTGAGCTTAATGTAGCATTATCAATGCTTGCCTAGTGTTGAAAAGTTGACGTGCTCCGCGTCTGCTTTTATCTAGCGGGTAAGTGATCTAGCTGTCTCCCTGTCCTGTGTGTCAAGAAGCAGACGGAGGTGTTGCGATGATTATAGCTTATAAAAAGGACATCAATTTGATGTCCTTTTTTTATGCGTAGCCGTTACGTAGAGCAAGGGCACCTAATTGCTTTTATGCACTTGACCGTCCAGTGCTTCTGCTTTAATTACATATGAATACGTGTTCATGTGTAACTTTATTTTCAGAGGTAACTTGTGGAAATTGTAATACAATATTTTTTAGAGGTGTGGGAGATTCTGCTTGAAGCTGCCCCATATGTTCTTTTCGGATTTTTTGTAGCCGGACTTCTTAAAGGATTTTTGCCGGATGACTTTGTGGCGCGCCATCTGGGTAAAAATACTAAGGGAGCAGTTGTTAAGGCTTCCATGTTCGGCGTACCTCTCCCACTTTGTTCCTGTGGTGTAATTCCCGCAGCGGCAGGACTTCGCCAGCAAGGTGCCAGTAAAGGCGCAACCACATCCTTTATGATTTCGACGCCGGAGACGGGCGTTGATTCTATTGCTATTACGTATGCGTTGCTTGACCCGATTATGACTATTTTCCGTCCGGTAGCTGCATTTATTTCAGCGCTTACAGCAGGTACGTTGGTTGATATGTTCCCGGAAACTCCAAAGCCGGGGAAAGTGGCTTTTACTCCGCTAAATTTTGCACCGACAACAATGAAAAAAGAAGAGGTCTGCACTTCCGGTTGTTGTTCATCCAAGCCTGCGGGGAAAACTGTTAAAGAAAAATTTTCGGCCGGTATGCAGTTTGCCTTTGGTGAACTTATTGCGGACATAGGCAAATGGCTGCTTATCGGTGTGCTTATCGCCGCTGTCGTTTCTACCTTTTTGCCAGTTACCTTCTTTCAAGAATATGTGGGTGATGGACTATTCAGTATGATCCTGATGGTGTTTATCGGTGTGCCAATGTACGTATGTGCAACTGCATCAACCCCAATCGCTGCTGCGCTCGCGCTGAAAGGTCTTTCTCCTGGTGGGGCGCTTGTATTCTTGCTTGCTGGTCCGGCAACTAACGCTGCAACTATCACCGTAGTTGCACAGACTCTTGGTAAACGCGTAGCGTTTATTTACGTAAGTTCGATTGCGGTAACATCCGTAATACTAGGACTTGCTGTAAACTGGGTCTATGCAAAGCTCGGTCTTTCGGTTTTTTCATGGGTTAACACTGTGGAAGCACACCAGCACGGTGCTGTGGGATATCTCTCTGTGATTATCCTGCTTGCTCTTGTGGGTAAGCAGCTTATTGGTCGAGGCGGGCATAAACACGGCCAATCATGCGGTTGTCATTAAACTGTAGTATCCTGATTTTACGCAAAAAAGCCACGCTGTAGCGTGGCTTTTTTTATACCTTCGGCGGCAGCAAGATTTTTAAAAAATATTAACCTATAGCCTTATCGAGAGCCATGTTGACGTGTGCCTGAACGGTATCAATGAGCGGGATGTTGCAATCAGTATCTTCCATAAGCAGACCGATTTCAGTGCATCCGAGGATAATTGCTTCCGCACCATTGTTTTTAAGTTCCTGAATAATACTGATATATTTTTGACGGGTACTGTCCAGAAACTGACCACGACTGAATTCGTTAAAGATGCTGTCATGGATTATGCCGCGTGCTTCTTTTTCTGGAACAATTATTTCGAGTCCATATTTTTCTGCAAGTGGGCGGCTGATAAAATCATGCTCCATGGTGAAGACTGTGCCGAGCAATCCGAGTTTGTGAACATTCAGCTCCTTGGCTCTGATTGCGATTGCATCAGCAATATGAAGTACTGGTATTTCAAGCGCACCTTGTACAGTATCAGCAACGCGATGCATGGTGTTGGCGCCAATAAGAAGCATATCCGCACCGCCTGCCTCTGTGTTCAGTCCGGCTTGGGCAAGCTTGGTGCCGACGGAGGCCCAGTCTCCTTTGCTGATCAAATCTTTGAGTTCAGAAAAATCGACACTTTCCATAAGAATTTTACAGGAATGAATTCCGCCAAGGCGCTTGCGGGTGCCCTCATTTAACAGACGGTAGTATGTGACTGTTGATTCCCAGCTCATGCCACCCAATAATCCGATCTTTTTCATGAGAATATCCTTTGAACTTATATGAATACGTGTTTTGTGAAGTGTGTAGTGTCCTTGCATTGCATATGCTTGTGGGAAAGTAAAATATGTTTTTAAAAACACAATGTTAGTTTTGTGCTGATAGGAGAAGAGATTTACTTTTTTAAACAGATATTGTTTTGGGAAAAAAGAGAGGATTGTAACGGGGGGAGAGGAGGATTGCAGCAAGCGCCAGTGCATTCTTCTTGCGGAGTAAGACTTGACATAATGAGTTGAGGCAATCAATCTCGTCTGATCTATATGTTTGGAGTGCAAAATATGAAAAAGGTAGTTGTATCATTTCTCGGTCATGATGGACCGGGAGTCGTGCATGCGGTATCCAGCCTGCTCACAGGTCTGGATTGCAACATTAATGAAGTAAGTCAAACTATTCTGCATAGTGAATTTGCTGCAATCGTTATTGCTGAAATGCCAGACGGTTGTACTATTGACCTATTGCAGGAAGCACTGGTGAAGGGACTTGCTGAACGACAGATTGACCTCAGTGTTACAGCACGCCTTTATGACGGTAGGAGCTGGTCTGCTGAAAACCCTCAATCGTTTGTAGTAACTGCAGATGGTCCTGACCAAAAGGGGCTTGTTGCTGCAATTTCAGGTATTCTCGGCGAGTATAATGTGAATATTGCCAACCTGAAAGCTATTGTTCCTGAAGATCAACCGGATGGATATGCTCTCATTGTTTTTGAGGTAATTGTTCCCGGTTCCGTTGAGCTTTCAACTCTACGAGCTGCTCTGGACGCGAAGGCGGAAGAGCTTTCGCTACGTGTAAGTGTTCAGCATAGGGACATTTTTGAAGCAGTGCACAGGGTTCAACCTGTGTAGCTTATGAAGCGTGACAATTTTTTGAAAGTTGTCACTGTCTGCATAAGATGGGATTTTTAGCCTGACATTTATAAGGAAAAAAAATGCTTTCAGATCGCGAAGTGCTCAGTACTTTAGCAATGCTCCGAAATGAGCATTTGGATGTTCGTACCGTTACGCTTGGTGTCAGCCTCTTTGACTGTGCAAGTCACGACTTTGACGTGTTTGCAGACAGGGTTCGCACCAAGATCAAACTTTACTCAGAAAAGCTTGTGGCTACTTGTAATGAGGTTGGCGATAAGTACGGTATTCCTATTGTAAACAAACGCATCAGTGTAAGCCCTATGGGCGTTGTGTGCGCTTCCTATACGCCGGAACAGATGGTGAAAGCGTGTCAGGTACTTGATGAAGCAGCACAGGAAGCTGGTGTAGATTTTCTTGGTGGCTTTGGTGCGCTGGTAGAGAAAGGCATGACCAAAGGTGATCGTGCTCTTATTGATGCTCTTCCGGAAGCGCTGGCCGTGACGCAGCGTGTCTGTTCCTCGATTAACGTAGCGTCTTCCAGAAGCGGAATAAACATGGATGCTGTTGCTCTTATGGGGCAGCGGATTAAGGATATTGCACAACGCACTGCGGACAGAGACGGGCTTGGCTGCGCTAAGCTGGTTGTGTTTGCTAACATCCCTCAGGATGTCCCGTTTATGGCAGGTGCCTACCTTGGCGTAGGCGAGCCTGAGGCGGTAATTAACGTCGGTGTTTCCGGCCCGGGCGTTGTTAAAAAAGCAATCGACCGTGCAGTGCAGGATGGCAGTGCAAAAAGTCTCGGCGATATCGCAGAGGTTATTAAGCGTACAGCATTTAAAGTCACCCGAGTCGGTGAGATTATCGGTACCGAAGTAGCACAGCGCCTTGGACTTCCATTTGGTGTGGCTGACCTTTCTTTGGCTCCGACTCCGGAAGTTGGTGACTCCGTAGGTGAAATTTTTGAAGCTATCGGCCTTTCTTCTATTGGTGCTCCAGGCTCTACTGCTGTGCTGGCGATGCTGAACGATGCTGTTAAAAAAGGCGGCGCCTTTGCTTCTTCCCACGTTGGCGGTCTTTCCGGTGCGTTTATTCCTGTGTCAGAAGATTCCAGCATTGCGGCAGCAGCGGCATCCGGTGCGTTGACCATGGAAAAACTTGAAGCCATGACAAGCGTATGTTCAGTCGGGCTTGATATGGTTGCAGTTCCGGGTGATGTTTCTGCATCAACCCTTTCCGGTATTATTGCTGATGAAATGGCAATTGGTATGATCAACAGTAAAACAACAGCTGTGCGTATTATTCCTGTTCCGGGTAAAGGCGTTGGCGATAATGTATCTTTCGGCGGTTTACTTGGTGAAGCCAAGATTATGGCTGTACCGGGTGGTAATGCAGAGTCGTTCATTAAGCTTGGTGGTCGTATTCCGGCTCCAATCCACAGCTTAAAGAACTAGTCAGTTTCTTTTCATAAATAAAAAAGCCGTTCTGCAAATGCAGAACGGCTTTTTTTGTATAGTATCTATCGCGAAATCTGCTGTGAAGCAGACTAGCTTTCGCAGCAGCAGTCAGTAAGTGCGCTAAGTGCGTATTCCTGACGTTCGCGGTACTCTTCCTGTTTACCTTTGTTCCAGCGCTTAACTGGGCGGTAGTAACCGACAACACGGGTATACACTTCAGCTTCGTTGCCGCAGGTAGGGCAATTAAAGTGTTCGCCGTTGATGTAGCCGTGTTCCTTACAAATGGAGAAAGTCGGAGTCACGGAAATGTAAGGAATTTTAGTATTAGTCATCGCTTTGATGAGGTAATTCTTGATGCTTTCCGGTTCCGGTACAGCTTCACCGAGGAAGGAGTGGAATACGGTACCACCGTTGTAGAGGGTCTGCAGTTCGTTCTGGTGCTCAAGAGCATAGAAAACGTCACTGGTCAGACCTACTGGAAGCAGGGTGGAGTTGGTGTAGTACGGTACTTCGTTACCAGCAGAGATGATGTCTGAGTAGAGGTCTTTGTCTGTTTTTGCCAAGCGGTAGCAAGTACCTTCGCCCGGAGTTGCCTCAAGGTTGTACAGGTTTCCGGTCTCTTCCTGGAAGCGCACGGTGAGAGTACGCAGGTGGTTGAGAACACGACGCATAAGACGCAGACCGCTTTCCGTTTCGATACCTTTTCCGAGCAGGTTGAGGCATGCTTCATGACCACCGATAAGACCGATGGTTGAGAAGTGGCCTTTGTAGCCGTTTTTGAGGTAGCGACGGGAGAATGGGAACATGCCTGCTTCGAGGTTTTTCTGGCAGAGCTTGCGTTTGAATTCGAGAGATTCTTTTGCCATTTCTGCGTATTCTTCAACGAGGTCGAGGAAGTCTTCTTCGTTATGTGCAAGGTACGCAAGCTTAGGCAGGTTCAAGGTAACAACACCGATGGAGCCGGTGAGGTCGCCAGCGCCGAACAGTCCGCCAGTCTTTTTGCGTATTTCGCGAAGATCCATCTGCAGACGGCAGCACATAGAACGGACATCTTCCGGATTAAGATCGGAGTTGATGAAGTTCTGGAAGTACGGAACGCCGTACTTAGCTGTAAGTTCCATAAGAAGCTGAGCTGGTTCAGAGTCCCAGTCAAAGTCTTTGGTAACGTTATATGTAGGAATAGGGAAAGAGAATATACGACCATCTGCGTCACCTTCGAGCATAACCTCGAGGAATGCACGGTTAATCATATCCATTTCTTTCTGGTATTCGCCGTAGGTCGTGTCCTGGAACTCGCCACCAATGATGATTGGTTCCTTAGCAATATGCGCAGGAACTACCATGTCGAAGGTAAAGTTGGTGAACGGGCTTTGACCACCCCAGCGGGATGTTGTGTTCAAGTTGAAAACGAGTTTCTGGATCTGCTGACGAACATTCGCGTAATCAAGATTGTCGTGGCGGATTAATGGTGCAAGGTAGGTGTCAATGTTGTTGAATGCCTGTGCACCGGACCATTCGTTTTGCAGCGTACCAAGAAAGTTTACAATCTGACCACAAGCGGAATCGAAGTGTTTTGCTGGTGCAGAGCAGCAACGGCCTTCAAGGTTAAACCCTTCGAGCAGCAGGTCACGCAGGCTCCAACCGGAGCAGTAGCCAGCAAGACCAAAGGAAAGATCATGAATGTGGAAGTAGCCGTGAGTGTGAGCCAGACGGATTTCTTCCGGATATTTTTCAAGCACGTAACGAGCCTGAACAGAACCTGCCATATGCAGGATAAGACCCTGAAATGAATGCCCCATGTTGGAGTTTTCGTTTACGCGCCAATCGCTACGGTCAAGATAGCTTTCGATCATGCTGGCGACGTCAAAGTATGCCTGATCCTGAGTACGCATTTCACGGCGTTTTTCACGGTAAATGATGTAACGTTCTGCAACAGCGTACAAGCGAGCTTCCATGAGTACTTGCTGTACAGTATCTTGTACTTGTTCTTGCTCTGGAGCTTCAACATTCGCAAGTTTTTCTTCAACTTTACGTGCAAGTCGTTTGGAAAGGAGTGGGTCTTTGATGCCACTGCTTTTAAGTGCTTTGAGGATAGCTTGGGCAATTCGTTCGAGGGACCAAGTTTCGATGCAACCGTCTCGCTTGAGAATCTGTTTAGGCATTATAACTCCGGACGTCATAAAAAGTGCATAGCAAAAGTAGAGCACACGAAAAGAACGCATGCGTGCGACAGCAACTCGACATCTTATAGCCTGGGGTGTGTACGAAGCGGCAGAACCTCAACATACGCAGGCACAGTTTTTTGATTATTTAGATTGAATACCGGTAGTACGCTTTGTACCGGTAGGGCTTCAGGAAGGGGGCTGGCTTTCTTACTTGCACTGCCGTGGGCGACAACTTTAAAAAACGGAAGTAAGATTACAGCGGCAGGACCGCACCGGATTTTTTAACCGGATTTCCTTTGCGCCTTTCGGCTCCTGAAGGAAGCATTCTTTGGGTGCCACAGAGCTACCAAAAACCCTTCAGCGCATCAAGTGTGGAGTTTTATAAGATGGATAAATTAACAACTTATTCACAGTATAAATATATAAAATAATAGGTATATTTTTTTTACGCACAAATTGTATGTACCATTTTTGCACTTGAGTCCTTAAAGTTGGTTGTCTACTTTTTGACAGTCGTTTATTGCGTCGTAAAATTGCTCTGAAAGCCCTGCTAACAGCGAATCGAGTGACAGAAGGCTGAAAGAAAAGCGGTTACAGTCTAGAGTGTGCTGTATCAATTGGTTGTATTATTGCTTTTAAAAAATGAGTAAAATATATAACAAATGATATTATTACCATTGAACGTTTGTGGTGGTGGGATAATTCAGGGGTTGCATTGTTACTGGGTAGTCTTTGTGAAAAAGTAGCTAGTCGCATTAGCTGTTGAAAATAAAGAAAGTCCGTATAATTTGTACGGACTTTTTCTATTTAGCCTTGTTCCAACCTTTGCCTCGATGGCGTTCTGGAATATTTCGCATGCCTTGAATAACTGGGCAAGGTGCGAGGCGCTGGTTTTTCAGTAACCTGTTATCCAGTACAATTACGAGGCCGGAATCCGTTTCGCGTCTGATGAGCCTACCGGCACCCTGTCTGAATTTGATTGCCGTTTCGTAGCGGTAACGTTCCCAGAATACACCGTCTGGCAGGAACCGTTTTCGGGCATCCATAAGCGGAGAATTGGGCGCGGGGAACGGCAGCCGTGTTATGATGACCTGCGTGAGCGTATTTCCTGGAAAATCGACACCATGCCAGAATGTTTCTACTCCGAAGAGAACGCTTTCGCGCGTTGTTCTGAATTCTTCAATAAGCGCGGTGGCAGGTTCTCCTTTGCGTTGGAACAGCAGCGGATAGCTGCCGTCGTAGGTTGCTTCAAATTCTTTTCGCAGGGCTTCCAAATCTTCATAACTGGCGCAGAGTACAAGTGTTGCTCCGTCATTGTATTCAATGAGTTTTGGCAGCACCGTGAGCGTGTATTCCAGCCAGAGCTTTTTGTGTTCGTAAAGGGCGCTTGGTGCATCTGAAGGAACAACGAGCGAATAGTCGGGCGTAAAGGGCGGTGCGACGCGGGCGACAAAACACGGTTTGGGTGGTGCTTCTTTATCTGAAAAGGTGAGGACATCTGATTTACCCAGCCCCAGAGTGCGACGATACGGAGTAAAACTGGATTGATGGGTGAGGGTGGCAGACGTCAGAATAATGGTGTCTCGCTGTTTGATAATTGATTCGCGAATAAAGGCCCCCAGATAGACCTGCCCACCGCAGAGTAACCAGTTGCGGGGGAAAACTTGGATAGAATTCCATGTGCCGTCTTCGTGCAGGCCTTTGCGGATGAGCATCAGATTGACGCTGGCTTCTTGCAGCAGAGTACGCATTGTGCGGCAACGGGAAATGCTTTTGTATCCCAGTGGAAGGTTGCCCGCTTTTTTGCCGGAAAAGAAGGCAGATAGTTCGTGGATACGCTCAAGGTGTTTGTTGAGAATTTCGAGATCGTTTGTGATATCACCTTTTGTGAAGGCCTGATGGGTAGGCGTTACCGGAACAGCACCGTACGCTGCGGCCTGATTCATTTGTTTGAACTGATCGCGAAGTGCATCTATTTTTGTGACGGTGTAGGCAATTTCACTGACCACAGCTTCCGCTTGATACTCGATTGCCTCGGGTGTGGAGGGTGCAAGAATAAGTTTGCGGCATTGTTCGCGCAGGTAGCGGCAATAGAAGAAAATATCTGAAGTAGAGAATTCCGGACTCAACGTCGTACGAACCGCATCTTCAAAGTGATTTGCTTCGTCGATGATGCAATGTTTGAACAACTCGCTTAGTTGCGGGTCTTGTTCCATCAATACAAGTTTGTTGTGGTTGGTAATGACAAGACGTGACTGGGCGGCTTCCGCGGTGACAATGTTGCCGGGACATTGCTTGTGTGTACTGAAGCAGCCGCTTCCTGCAGAGACTTCCTGCGCAATGTTGCTCAGGATTCTGCCTTCATCAAAATATGCGCGCATACGCGGCGTGACATCGTCAAGATCCGTAATCCGATACTGGTAACAGATATTCGCAAAGTAGAGCCATGAGAGCATCTCCATGCCGTCAAGCAGGGGCGAGAGGATGTCATTTAATTTCTGCGCACAGACGTAGTTCGATTTGCCTTTGATGAGTGCGACAGGAATAGTGTTGTACTGTCCGAACAGTTCGCGGCAGGAATCGAGTTCGTTTCCGTACAACTGCTTTTGCAGACTCTTTGTGTACGTAGCAATTGCGACACGCTGCGTTGGATTGCGTTTCAAAAATTCCATGACAGGAAGCAGGTATCCAAGAGTTTTCCCCGTGCCCGTTCCTGCTTCTATGCATGCAACGGCATTGACATTTATAGCCCGCGCTACATGGGATGCATAGTCCACTTGCGGTTGGCGGACGGAATAGTCTTTCCGTTTGTGGGCAAGCTGTTCGTAAAGCTGTTGAATATCGTCCTCTGGTAATTCGTGAAATGCTTCCCGTTGGACAGTTGATTTTTCTTTTTTGGGTACCGTGTCTAAAAATTGTTCCCAGTCTGCTGTTTCCGGCTTTGATACAGGAGTAATAAGAGCATTGCCGAAATAGTCGACGAAGTGTTCCAGCATGTGGCAACAAAATGTGCCAAAAAGAGTGTTGCTGGTACGGAGATAGTAACGCAGGGCACTTGTGGCGGGGAACGTTGTGTCGTTTAACACGGTACCGAATAAATGTTCTAGAAAATCAGCACACAGCTTGGCTCCTTCCAAGGCTGAAAAGCTGATTTTTTGACGCTCCTGCTTATGGAGATATTCCCATAGTGATTTTGCTGTGGCGGCACCTGTCCACGGCATAAAATAGTCAGCAAGAAGGGCGGCATCAATAATTCGTTCGTTGTTGCAGAGCGGCTCCAGTGAAATGATATGTCCGTTTGGAACGTAGCCCACCACATGGTCAATGCCCTCTAAGAAATCTTGAAGATGGCCGGATACAGTAATTTCGTCCGGCGCTTTTTTTAGTTTTGCTTCACCCAGTTGGGAATGAGCATATTCCCGTGCACGAAGTTTCCCTGAACGGATATGTGAGGTGAATTCAGTTACTGTAGCGTGTTGGGAAATACGTAAGGCTGCAACGGAGTAAATTCGTTTCTCACCGTTGCTGAGGCTGCGTTCATGCCCGAAGACAATGGCAATGTCTTCGATGGGAGTGTTAAAAGGGCGAAACATATCTTTGGCATATCAGAAGCGAACAAGACTGTCAGTTGTGATTTGTTGAACGCTTGTTTTGAACGTAACAGGCTTGGTAACAAGGTCTTATAAAGGGGAAAGGGCGGGCTGGTGAGAAGCTTGTTTCAACCAAGTTTCCCTCAGCCGCCGGAAGCAGACAATAACAGCTTTTTATTTCCGTATAATGAGCGGCTTTGCCAGACTTTTAAAGTGCGTCCCGTGTTCCTCAGGCGGATTCCGCCACTGGTGCCCGTTGCGCAGCAGTAACTCGTCTGATGCTTTAGGCCCCCATGATCCGGCACTGTATGTATGCAGTGGAGCTTGTTCCGGATGGTCACGCCAGAAGTTCAGGACTGGGTCAACAATCTTCCACGCAGCTTCTACACCTTCGCGGGAAAGAAAGAGTGTTCGGTCGCCGAGCATACAGTCCAGCAGCAGCCGTTCGTAGGCATCCTGTGGAACAGTATCAAATACTTCAGAATATTTGAAAGAGAGGGACAGACTCGCCATGCAGGCTTTTGGTCCCGGTTGTTTTGTGTGGATGGTCAGATCAACGCCTTCATTCGGCTGAATTTTCATAACCAGAATGTTTGACGGCATTTCGTGTTGTGATTCGAGTCCGAAAAGGGAGTGCGGAACCCGTTTGAAGGTGACCGCAATTTCTGATTCACGCATGCTCAGACGCTTTCCTGAGCGCATATAAATAGGTACATCCTGCCATCGCCAGTTATCTATATAGAGCTTCATGCCTACAAACGTTTCTGTTGTAGAATCCGGCGCAATGTTAGGCTCACTATGGTACCCATGTACATCTTCATTGTTTACTTTTCCTTCAACGTACTGGGCGCGCACAATGTTGTCTTTTAGTGTACGTTCCGACCATGGGCGGATGGCGTGTAACAGCTTTACACGTTCACTCTGGACACAATGTGCTTTAAATCGTGTCGGAGGTTCCATGGTAACAAGTGAGAGCATTTGCAGCATGTGGTTTTGGAACATGTCCCGCAGGCATCCTGCTTTTTCATAATAGCCGCCCCGATGCTCAACGCCTACTGATTCTGCAACGGTAATTTGAATATTGTCGATGTACCTCTGGTTCCAAAGTGGTTCAAACATAATGTTTGCAAAACGGAGCATTAAAATGGATTGCACCGTCTCTTTGCCAAGATAATGGTCGATACGGAAGATCTGTGATGGATTAAGCATTGAGGTGAGATGCTTATCCAGTTCAAGTGCAGATTTAAGATCATGACCGAACGGCTTTTCAAAAACAACTCGTGCCCACGGGTCTTCATTTTCGCCCTCCATGGTCAGTCCGGATTGAGACAGTCGACTCACTACGGTCGGATGGAGTTGTGGCGGGAGGGCAAGATAGAAGAGTTTATTTTCTTTTTTAGTAAAATCGCAATCACAGCCAGCGGCTTTTTTTTGTAACCGCCTGTAAGCTTCAATATCGTTGTATTCTCCAGAGGTGTATCTGCATTGTGAAAGAAACGACTCGACCATCTGAGTGTCGCTTATTTTATGTACAGAAATAAGCGAGTTACGGATACGTTCCTTAAATTCTTCGTCGGTCATTTCAGTTCGTGCAAAACCCAGTATGTAGAAGGTAATAGGCATAAGATTTCGTGTATACAGATTGAACAGCGCCGGTATCAGCTTTCTGTAAACAAGGTCTCCGGACGCTCCGAAGATAATTATCCCGCAACTGTCCGGAGTTAATTCTTCACACGAGTTGGTGGCAGAAGAATATGTTGCTTTAATACTGGGCATGGGGCTTCCTACTCTTTTCTCACGGCGTGTCCGCCGAATTCCTTACGTAGTGCGGCAAGAACTTTGTTAGAATACACGTCCTGCTGGCGGGATTCAAAACGCTTGAAAAGGGATTGTGCCAGAACAGGGGTGGAAATGCCGTATTCAATACTGTTGAGAATGGTCCAGCGCCCTTCACCGGAGTCGTTGACAAAACCTTTGATGGATTCAAGATCCGGATCGCGTTCATAAGCTATTGCCAACAATTCGAGCAGCCAGCTGCGCACAACACTGCCTTGGCCCCATAGATCCGCGATGCCTCCAAGATCAAGTTTTTCGAACGGGCCGTTTCGCATGAGGTCAAAGCCTTCACCGATGGCTTCCATCATGGCGTATTCAATGCCGTTGTGTACCATCTTAATAAAATGGCCGGAGCCGACAGGGCCTACATGCTTCCAGCCGCGGGGAGGCGCCAGCGTATCAAAGATCGGTTTTGCCCGGCGTACAAAGCGATCTTTACCGCCGACCATGGTGCAGTATCCAACCTTTAATCCCCATACGCCTCCGGAAACTCCGGCATCAATGTAGCCGCAACCTTTTTCAACAAATGCTTTTGAATTTTCCAGATCATCCTTCCAGTAGGAATTGCCGCCTTCGATGACCAGATCATCCGAACTGATTGCCTCTAAAACTTCTTTTAAAATAAGCTTTGTTACATTGCCGGAAGGCAGCATGCACCAGATTATACGTGGTGGAGTAAGGCGTTGCACGGCTTCTTTGATTGTTTGTGCTCCGATGGCTCCTTCGCTGACAATGGCTGCAACTTTGTCAGATGAACGGTTCCATACCACAACTTGATGTCCACCTTGAATAAGACGGCGAGCCATGTTCATTCCCATACGGCCAAGACCGATCATTGCTATCTGCATACTATTACCTCTGAACATACTTTGTTTTCTGTAAAAAGAGAGGATTCATGTGATGATGCATTGCTAACCTATAAAATTTGGTGCCCGTTGTTCCTCTGCTATACTGTGCCCAAGAAGTATGAGTTTAAAAGTTGGTTGTTTTTTCACCTGACAAAAGTTGTGGGTTAGAAATACATACTACAAAATACGTGAGCTGGGCTGTTAGTGCAATTCGCAGTGGTTATAAGTCTCAGTTCAACACAAGGATGTATGACAGATTTATTCCGGTATGTTGCTGGGCTGGCTGAATGAGTTGCAAATAAAACGGTACACGGTACGGAATGGAGTGCTTAGGAGCGGGGGGCATTATTACACTTTGTCAGCAAAATCAGTTCCTGTTATGTTCCTTGAATGCGAATCGTAATTCTGTCTGATATTCACGCAAATTATGAAGCTCTAACTAGTGTGCTGCATGATATTGAGCTGTCCTTTCCTGATGTTTCCGAGATAATTTCTCTTGGAGATATTGTGGGGTATGGGCCTGACCCTGAGTTGTGTGTGAAGACGGTTCAGGAACATGGAATTATTTCTGTTGCCGGAAACCATGAGCTTGGGGTGGGTCGTAGTAAGTATCGTTCCTGCTTTAATAGGCAGTCAGTGGAAGCGGTGGATAAAACCTCGCATATGCTTTCTGATACATCCTTGAAATACCTGCGCTCGCTTCCTCTTGTTCTTTCGTTGCACGGAGCCTTGTTTGTACACGGTCTGCCGCCTCGGTCGGCTTTCCAGTATATATGGGAGTTGAACGACGAACGAGTTCTATTGAAATTTTCCCGTTTCCCCGAACAAATAGCTTTTCTTGGACACACACATGAGCTTGGTCTTGTGCGTGCTGTGGGTGATACTGTAGAACGCAGTGATTTGCATGAAGGAACATACACTCTCGATTTTACCAGTCGATACATGGTGAATGCAGGCGCAGTAGGACAACCGCGTGACGGCGATCCCCGGGCAAAGTACCTTGTGTGGGACATAGAGTCCCATGAACTTACTGTGCGTTGCGTTGCATATGACCCCACTGAGACGATTGCCAAGATGAAAGAACGCGGATTGCCGGAGCGATATGCCAGACGGTTACTTCCGTAGTCTACAGGAAATAATATGAAGATTGGACGCTATACAGTATGCGGCCTCCTTGGCAGGGGCGGTATGGGGGCTGTGTTTAAAGCTCGTCAGCCGGTTACGGGGCGCATTGTTGCATTAAAAGTGCTTAAGCCGTCAGAGATGATGGAATTTCTGGTTGAACGGGAAGAGCTTATCGCACGGTTTGAAGCAGAAGCGCGCATTATGGGAAAACTCGATCATCCTAATATTGCAGCCATATGGGATTATGATATTGCGGACGGTACGCCTTTTTTTATCATGGAGTATTTTTGTCGTAACCTTGGCATGGTAATCGGTGAAAGCTACCGTGTGGAAGCGCCGACGCGCAAGCTTCCGCTTACAACTGCTGTTTCGTATGCGTCTCAGACGCTTGATGCTCTTTACCGGATGCATCAGGCAGGGATTGTGCACAGGGATGTGAAGCCGTTTAATCTTATGATTACCGGGCTGGATGAAATTAAGCTGATTGATTTCGGCTTGTCACGGCTTCGCGGCGAGATGACCCCGACGTCCGCTGCAAAGGGCGAACGCATCGGTTCCCCGTATTATGCTGCACCTGAGCAGGAAGCAGCACCGGACAGTGTGGATGGCAGAGCGGATATTTTTTCTGTAGGTGTTATGTTATACCGGATGCTTACAGGGGTATTGCCTACAGACGAAGCTCTGTATACAAACAATGTTGTTCCGCATGCCAGTCAATATTCTCTCGATCTTGATAATGATTGGGATGCATTTTTCGATACTGCAATGGCGTTTGATCCGGAAAAGCGGTTTGCCACAGCTAAGGATATGCGCATTGCGCTTGATTCTTTGGTTGAGACATGGCGTGAACGGGTTGATAACGAATGTCGGTTTATTGATGAATTTGCTGAAACGCAGCCGTGCTCCACAGATGCTCCAGTGATGCGTATAGAGCCGATTAAAGTGCGTCTTGCGCAGGCTCAGCAGACCTTCGGTCTAGATTCATTATGGCGTCCTGATTGTGCAGGTCTGGCTGATCTGGTTGATAATGAGGACGGAACAGTAACCGATGTTGTGACAGGAAAAATGTGGCAGCAGTCCGGTAGCGAATTTGCGTGTACATGGGACGAAGCCCATACGTACATAGCGTCGCTGAATGAAATAAATTTTGCTGGCTATCAGGATTGGCGGTTACCAACAGTAGACGAGCTTTCGTCACTAGTGCAGGAACCACCGGAACTTGGAGCTTTTTGTGTGCCGCAGCTTCTGGACAGTGCACAGGATACACTCTGGACGTGCGACACAAAGTCGTATATGGCGGCATGGTTTGTGAGTGCATCAATGGGGTTTGTGGGCTGGCAGGATATGACGTGCCAGTTTGCAGTCAGAGCGGTGCGCGGGTAGACGAACTATCCATACAGATAAAAAAGGAGACCTAATATGGGTCAGGAAATACAGAAAGAATGTACCCGCTGCGGTACATGTTGTGCAAAGGGCGGCCCTGCTCTGCACAAAACAGACCTTGAGTTGTACGAAAAAGGGGTGTTTCAGCGTAAAGACCTGATGACATTCCGTCGCGGAGAACTGGTGCGTAATAACGTAACAGGTCAGCTTGAACCGCTTCAGCAGGAAGTCGTAAAAATCACCCGCCGTAACGAAAGTACATGGACTTGCTGCTTTTTTAATGTGGTAGACCGTCTTTGTTTCATTTATAATGACCGTCCAGCAGAGTGTAGAACTCTGGACTGTTGGAATCCTGATGCTCTTCAGGAAATGTACGAAGAAAACCGCATATCCCGCTTTGATGTTCTTGGTGATAATAACGGATATGCTGAGCTTGTAAGAACACACGAAGAAAAATGTGGCTATGAGTACCTCGGGACTATTTACGAACGTATGAAAAATGATCCTTCTGCAAAAGAAGAGTTTTTGGAATCAGTACGCTTCGATATGGCATTCCGTAAGGTTGTTCAGGAAAAAGCAGGGATTCCGGCAGCAGAAATGGAATTTCTTTTTGGTCGCACTCTTGGTGAAACTGTACACATGTTCGGTCTGCGTATCGTAGAAACTGAACATGGCCCTGAGCTTGAGAATATTACTGAGAAAAAAGTTAGCTAGTTTCTGCTAGGAGGACCGTATGTATATTGTTACTGGTGGCGCCGGAATGATCGGCAGTGCTATGATCTGGAAGCTCAATGAAATGGGCATCACAGATATTATTGTAGTGGATAATCTCGCTTGCACCGAGAAATGGAAGAACCTTGTTAACCGTACCTATGAAGAATATATCCATCGCGATACATTTCTTGAAATGGTAATGCACGACCAGCTTCCTTGGGAAGTTGATGCAGTTATTCATATGGGCGCGTGTTCTTCTACTACAGAAAAAGACGCAGATTTTCTTATGGAAAACAATCTGCAGTACACCAAAGCAATGTGTGAACTTGCACTTATGAACGATGCAAGATTCATTAACGCGAGCTCCGCGTCAACATATGGTGATGGCCAGTTCGGTTTTGAGGATTCCCTTGAAACTATGAAAAAGCTGAAGCCGCTGAATATGTACGGATATTCCAAACAACTTTTTGATCTATGGGCAGCCCGCACCGGACGTCTCGATAAGATTGCGTCTCTTAAATTCTTTAACGTGTACGGTCCGAATGAGTACCACAAAGGCAACATGAAAAGTGTTGTATGTAAGGCTTTCTACGAGATTGGTGAGACTAAAGAGATGAAGCTCTTTAAGTCATACCACCCGGACTACCCGCACGGTGGTCAGAAACGTGACTTTGTGTACGTAAAAGATTGTGTTGAAGCTATGTGGTGGTTACTTGAAAACCCGCAGGCTAATGGTATCTTCAACTTTGGTACCGGCACCGCACGTACATGGAATGAACTTGCTAATTCAGTATTTGCAGCAATGGATATTGAATCCAACATCAGCTACATTGAAATGCCGGAAATTCTGCGAGGTAAATATCAGTACTTTACTGAAGCACCAATGAAACGCCTTCAGGATGCCGGTTGTCCTGTTAAATTCCGTTCTCTTGAAGAGGGCGCGAAAGATTATGTCCAGAACTACCTTGCGCAGGAAGATCCGTACCTGTAATTGCCCATTGAATAGAGAATCCGGGTATCGCAGATTTGGTAGTCTGCACAAATAGCAAATAAAAAGGGTGGAGTTGTTAGCTCCACCCTTTCTTATTTTTCAGAGTCTATTCCAATGTTTTTCCACCACAACGGACAAGGCACATGCTTACCGGTTCACGCAGGACGATTCCCTGTGGAACCATTTCACAAAGTGTATTTGAAAAAGCATCAAGCTTTTCTTTATCATCCACCATATGGATAATTACAGGGACATCGGAGCTTCTGCCCAGTGGGCGTTCTCGGTGTATGGTCTTTGCTGCCCCGTAGCCCATAATTCCTTTGTGTACTGTAGCACCGGCGATACCGCTTTTTTGGGCTTGTTCAACAATTGCGCGGTAAAGAGGTTCGCCGTTGTGTGTTCTATCCTCATCAATAATGCATGTAATACGTTCTACATTTGTGCATTCTTTCATTTCGGCCTCCGTCGGGGCTGTTCTAAGCGTTGCGGTGTATTGGAAAATTGTGTGCGTATTCTTTTTTAAAAAATTTAATGAATACCATCACACAATACCGTTTCCGCGGAGTTGTATCTGCTATTTTAAACAGGGTGACGGGCAGTTACCTGTAAAAAGTACTGCATACGACACGAAAAATATAAAATGATCATAGAGTAGGCTGTAATTTAAGGGAAAATCTTTGATGTGTATTACGATTTGTGGTGTGATTTTTTTTCAAACGGGGAATGGAAATCAAAAGAACGGTCAGTAGGATTAGCTATTGACCGTTCTTTTGATTTTTATGCTGAAAGAAAAATATGTTATCCCTTACGCTTAAACATTTTTTCCAGATCATCAATGGAAAACTGTATAACAGCAGGGCGGCCATGCGGGCAGTAGGTTCTGTCCGGAGTTGTAAGCCACTGCGCAATGAGTCCGGCTGCTTCATCTGAGGTAAGCTTTTGTCCGGCCTTGATGGCGCTTTTGCAGGACATCATAGCCCATAAATCTTCCATGGAGCTTATCTGACCGGAGAGAATTTCACGCAAAAATTCTTTTGCTTCAGCCGTTTCAAGGGCATTTGGAATCCCTTTAACACGGACAGCAGCTTCTCCTGCCGTGGCCAGTGAAAACCCGATTTTTTCCAGATCGCCCCACATTTCTTGTAGTCTGTGTGCCTCGGAAGGATGAAGAGCAAGGTTGATAGGTAATGCTAGAAGCTGAGAGTGCCCCTGTGAGGCATCACGTTTGATACGCTCAAATAAAATTCGTTCATGTACCGCGTGCTGATCAAGTAACACGAGTTTGTGATTCCGCTGGCGGATGATGAGGTACGTATTTGCCAGTTGACCGAGATATGTCAGGTCACCGATAGTTACACTCTTGTTCTCTGCCGCTGATTCGGGATAAATATTCTGCGTTTCGTAGTCTTCTGCTGCTGAAGGAGCTTGCATGCCGACAGCATGTACCTCTTCTTCGTAGAGTTGTATTGGTGGTGTTAGGGAAAGGTCTCCCTGCTCAGAAACAGCGGCTAGCGGTTCATTCATTTCCAGCACAGGAGCATATGGGTCTGTTTGGCGCACTGTGGACGGGGTAAAGTTGATTGAAACGTCGTTGACTTCTTCCTCTTCGGAAACCTGCGAAACAGGGCTGTGCATCGTATGCACAACTTCGGTCTCGTATCCTGTTGCTTTCGTATTCGGATTGCTATTGATAACGTTGTCGGCATCTGCTGCGCCCCAGAAACCGGCAGGTTTAGGTGGCGTAGAACTCAGGTTCATTGATGCCTGTGTTGCCGCAGGAGCTTGCTTTGCTGAAGGGATAGCAAAGGGATCGGTTCCTGCTTCAACCTGCTCGAGTACGGTCAGATCATCCAAAGCACGCTCAACGCCTTTACGGACAGCAAGGTAGACGCTGTTTTCATCCTGAAAACGTACTTCGTTTTTCGCAGGGTGTACATTCGCGTCCACAAGTTCCGGTTGCATAGTAAGGAACAGCGCAACTTGCGGGTATTCTTTACTCAACAAGCGGCCTTTGTAGCCATCGCGCACTGCGCGCATGAGAAGCCTGTCGTTTACAGAACGACCATTTACCCAGAAGAGCATCCGGTCTGCACGTGGCTGTGCCTTTTGCGGATGCCCTGTCAGTCCGTTTACTATGTAGCCGTCGCGGGTATGGTCCAGCGGGAGAAGGGACTCTGTAATGGCTGGCGGCCAAAGGGTGGCCAGTCGGTCACGAAGTGTCTGATTTTTTGGAAACCGCCAAACTTCGCGTCCGTTGTTTGTAAACGTGAAGCCGACATCTGGACGGGCAAGCGCAAGGCGTGAGAGCATTTCCTGACAGCGCTTTGTTTCTGTATTCTTTGTTTTCAAAAATTTTAGTCGTGCCGGAATATTGGCAAACAGGTCACGAATTTCAACCACAGTTCCCTGATGTAATGCAGCAGGGCCTTGGTTGGTGATATTGCCGTGCTCTACACTAATGAAGAACGCATCTGCCGGAGTGTTTTCGACTTCCGGTGCCGGCGCTGAGGTAATGGTAAATGTAGAGACGGATGCAATAGAAGGCAGTGCTTCGCCACGGAATCCGTAGCTGCCTATGTTCATCAATTCTTCCAGACTTGCGACTTTACTTGTGGCATGACGGGTCACAGCCATCTCAAGCTCATCCTGCGGGATTCCGTAACCGTTATCCCGTACCTGAATGAGCGTTTGTCCGCCTTCTTCAATAGTAATATCTACGTGTGTCGCACCAGCATCGATACTGTTTTCTACAAGTTCTTTCACTACAGAAGCAGGACGTTCGACAACTTCACCTGCGGCAATCTGGTTGCGCAGGTCAGAGGGAAGCACTTGAATATGGCGTCTGGTATCAGTTTTCTGTGTCATACAAATTCCATTCTACGGCAGTTATATTTCAGAACTGAAGGTTCTATGTTTCGTGTACTGAATTAGTTTTGTTTTGGCAATTTGCATCGTTGAAAAGGCTCTTTTGAGAGGGCGCGTTTTAGGTATATGTTATTTGGCAAGCGTTATACGCGGACTTTTTGCGATGAAGTTATAACATAAGTAACTGCAAAAGTTATTTACAAGACCTCACCGTCTCGGTACGTATTTAAGAGTAGAATAAGAAACTGTATGTTGTATGCAGTTTCATGGTGTTTTTGTTGCAAGTCAGAGGCGTGGTTGCAGCAAGATGTAAAAAATAAAGGGACTCAATGAGAGTCCCTTTATTTTTTAGCTAGTTACTGAGATCTACATCCATAAATTTGACAAGTTCAAAAAGCTTTTTTTGTTGCGTGGATATAATATGGAACAGTGAGTTTTGCGGAACTAAAATGTATGGAACGTCTTCTTGTCTTCTGAACAGAAAGTGGGAAAGGATCATGCGGTTGATGGCCTGATGCCCCACAATGAGGACGCGTTCTGCGTTACCGGAGAGGAACAGTGCTTTTTTTAACCCTCTGTCCACTCGTTCCTTCAAAGTGATATACCCTTCCCCCTTTGGATAAACATAGCCATATTTATCGTAGGAACGTTCGCGCGCAATTTCTGGATATTGTTCTTTAATTTCAGAATACATTAAGTTCTCACATACCCCTGCATCAATCTCATCGAATTCAGGAAGCGGTATTACCGTGC
Source organism: Halodesulfovibrio aestuarii DSM 17919 = ATCC 29578 (assembly GCF_000384815.1). NCBI lineage: Bacteria > Pseudomonadati > Thermodesulfobacteriota > Desulfovibrionia > Desulfovibrionales > Desulfovibrionaceae > Halodesulfovibrio > Halodesulfovibrio aestuarii. The sequence continues at coordinate 387,778 of NZ_ARQF01000019.1, read as the reverse complement.
AGTTGGGCATATGATTTACAACATATTGTGCAGTCTGTCTGGAGCGGCGCTTCATACTGGTGAATATGTAGTTGATCTCTTGTCCTTTAAAATATTCACCAAGGCAGCTTGCCTGTTTGTGGCCCAGTTCCGTTAAGGAAGAGTCGCCTCCGATTCTGTCCATTACATTATATTCAGTCTGCCCATGACGTGCGAGGTAAAGGTTGCGCACCCAGTCTGAAACAAGAATATCCCGTATATTTGCGTAGAACGGTACGCTGCTTGGTACATTTTCATTTAGAATGAGGTTGTGGAGAGAGTCCACCACGACCCACATCTTTTCATCCAGGAGCGGGGAGTAAATGTGCTTGTAGTATTTGATGCGCTCTTTGAAGCTCATGCAGGCCTGTTCTTCGGTAAGTTTAGAAAATTCAGGCAGTTTTGTTTTACGAAGAATAGATGCCTCCACCAACTCTTCATCATTATTGATGCACTCAATCCAGAGAATCGGATAGGTAGCCATGCGCTCAATGGTGAGACGACGATGGCGGCTGACGTTTGTAGCATCTAAGATAGCTACGTTGCCACCGCCTTGTAGAAATTCTGTGGCACGATTCATATTGGTAACGGCAATTTCTTCACGAGCCGCTTTACCCGCCTGATTGGTGGGGCAGTAAAATTCAGGTTCAGAAGATTTGACGCCAAGTTGTTCACGTCGGATGTCACCATTGTTGAAAATTTCTGTGCGAATACCTTCTTTTGAGAGGCCGTCTAAAATTTTTGCGGCAACAGTGGTTTTACCGCGTGCAGGAAGACCCATCATACCAATATAAAGCTTGTGCATTCATCCTCCGGTATGTGCAGAACTGGCGTGCTGCCAGTACATGTATCGCGGGTATTTTGTATCTTCCTTGCGGTTATGTCCAGCGTCCAAATAGTCCTGTGAGCTGGGCGAGTCTGTTGAACATTGGATGCTGCTGTTGCTCTTTGGTCATGCGCCATTCCCAGTTTCCGTTGGCAGTGGACGGCGTATTCATTCTACCTGAATTATCTAAGCCGATAATATCCTGAACAGGAAATATGACTGTGTTTGCTACACTCTGCATGGCAAGACGCATGAAGGTAAGGTGCACGTTATCAAGGTCTGTGCATTGTCCCACAAATTCATGCAGATTGTTGCGTCCATGATCTCCGGCTTCCGTCACGTACCATCCTTTTACGGTAGAGTTGTCATGCGTACCGGTGTACAGGACACAGTTAGCTTCATGATGAAACGGAGTGTCTGGATTTCGGGACAGATCACCGCCGAAACCGAATTGGAGAATTTTCATTCCCGGTAGGTTAAACTGATGTTTCAGTTCGCGCACATCTGCCGTTATAACTCCGAGGTCTTCTGCAATGATGGGGAGCATTCCAAGGCGCAAGGTGAAGGTTCTAAACAGCTCCATCCCGGGAGCTTCAACCCATTTCCCGTTTATTGCAGTTGTTTCTGAAGCTGGTATTTCCCAGTAGCCTGCAAAGCCCCTGAAGTGGTCGAGCCGAATTTTATCCATAAGTATAATATTATGGCGCATCCGGTGTACCCACCATTCGAATTTCTCATGCTGCATGGCTTCCCAATTAAATACCGGATTGCCCCAACGTTGACCTGTTGCGCTGAAATAATCTGGAGGAACTCCGCCAACATGTGTTGGGTTGCCATTTTCGTCCAGCTTAAACAAATGCGGGTTTGTCCACACATCGGCACTGTGGTGAGTTACATAAATAGGGATGTCACCGATTAAATACAGCCCGTTCCTGTTGCAATATGCCCGCAGTCTTTTCCATTGGGAAAAGAAAATATGCTGCACAAACTCTTCAAACATGATGGCATCGCTATGTTCGGTATCCCATTGCTCTAGTGCTTCTTTATCTCTGTGTTTTAGTGGATCTGGCCATTGGCTCCATATTTTGCCTGGATGTTCGTCCATGATGGTCACAAACCGTGCATAATCACGTAACCATTGCGCATGGTTTTCTTTGAATTCTGCAAAGTGAGGACATGCATTCAGTGACTTTTTTCTACGTGCAAAGGCAAGGCGAAGCAGATGTGCTTTGTAGATTCCCATTGCGCCGTAATTTACATGGCTTGCGTGTCCCTGCGGAGCGTCTCGTACTTCTTCCCACGTTATGATGCCGTCTTCGACCATCATTTCCGGGCTGATAAGCAGAGGGTTTCCCGCAAAAGCAGACCAGCTGGCATAGGGGGAATTCCCCATAACTTCAGTCGTTGGAGTTGTTGGTAAAAATTGCCAGTACAGCTGGCCATGTGAGCGTAAAAAATCAGCAAAGTCATACGCAGCGGGACCTAAGTCTCCGATGCCGAATCGCGATGGAAGCGATGTAATATGCAAGAGTATTCCGCTGGAGCGAATATTCATAAGAGCCTCCAAGAGTAGGGTTCACTCTTTCTATATCATGGAGGCTGTAGTGGAGACTAGCGAGGAGGTTTAATTATACAGGAGCTGAATAGAGTTTTGTTCTCGCACAGTATTAACAGGTGCAAGATCAAGAGCTGTAGAGATAAGTTCCTTAAGAAAGTTTGTCTTTTTCTTAGGACCTTCTTCAAGAGGCAGGGGAGCGTCTAATTTACAGAGCTTAGCTAATTCCATGTAGGCAGTTTCCCTGTCGCCAAGCATATCTACAAGTCCTGCTGCAAGGGCTTGTTTGCCTGTCATAGCGCGACCATCTGCATATGGCAGAATTTGTTCGCGCTTCATGTGGCGGCCTTCGACAATGACATCAAGGAACTGGTCGTACATGTCCATGATGATAGCATGCAGATAGTCGCGTTCTTCTTGCGTCATCGTCTGGAAAGGACTACCGGCTGCTTTGAGTTTGCCGCTTGTAAGGGAAAGATAGGAGACGCCGATTTTTTGCATCAGCCCTTTGAAATTGGGGAGTTCCATCTTTACACCGATGGAACCGGTGAGTGTTGCTGGATTAGCAATAATTTTATGACCGGCTGCAGCAATGTAGTAACCGCCGGAAGCGGCAACTGTGCCCATTGAGATAACAACAGGTTTAACTTCGGCGAGGCGTTTAATTGCGTAGTACATTTCTTGCGATGCAGCTACTCCGCCACCGGGAGAGTTGATGCGCACCACGACGCCTTTGATAGAGTCGTCTGTGCGCAGCGCGTATGCCCAGTCAGATACTTTACGGGAATCTGCAATAAAGCCTTCCACGTTAATTACGCCGAATTTTTCCTGCGCAAAATAAGGTATGTCATTACCTTTTGTAACGCGTAAAGCCGCAGTAGCGCCTGCGAACAGGGCTACTGCGGCAATAATTAGCATTATGCCAAACAGAAGCGGATGCTTCTGCGAGAAGTTAGGCTTATTCGCCTGCATCCTCAAGCTGCTTGAAGATGTCGCCGAGGGTCTGCTGACCAGCATCGGAACCGCCGGAACGGAATTCACGAGGCTTTTTGCGATCTTCTTGTTCTTGAAGCTGTTTGATGGAAAGTCCGAGACGACGTTCTTCAGCGCTAACGTGGATAACTTTAGCTTTGATGGTTACGCCTTCTTTGAACATTTCAGAAGGAGATTTCACTTTTTTCTGAGAAATTTCAGAAACGTGAACAAGACCTTCGATGCCTTCTTCTACTTCTACGAAGAGACCAAAGTCAGTGATGTTGGTTACAACACCTTCAACAATGGTACCGTTAGGGTAGTTGGAAGGAACTTTAGACCAAGGATCTTCGGAAAGCTGTTTAACACCGAGGGTGAATTTTTCGCTGTCCTGATCAACTGTAAGAACTTTCGCCTGTACAGTGTCGCCAACCTGGAAGAGTTCGTTAGGGTGGCGGATTTTTTTGGTCCAAGAGATATCGGAAACATGAATCAGGCCGTCAATGCCGTCTTCGATGCCGATGAACATACCGAATTCGGTGATGTTTTTGATAACACCTTCGAGGATGGTACCTTCAGGGTATTTTTCAGCAACGATTTCCCATGGGTTTGGCTTAACTTGCTTCATGCCGAGGGAGATGCGTTTTTTATCTTCGTCTACGCCGAGGATAACAACTTCAACTTCGTCGCCTACGCGTACCATCTGGGATGGGTGGCGGAGTTTACGGGTCCATGACATTTCGGAAATGTGTACGAGACCTTCAACGCCTGGCTCGAGTTCCACGAATGCACCGTAATCAACGAGGTTAGTAACCTTGCCGCTGAGACGCTGGCCTTCAGGGAATTTAGCAGTGATGTCCTGCCAAGGATCTTCAACAAGCTGTTTGAGACCGAGAGATACTTTCTGGTTCTCTTTGTCGAAGCTGAGAATTTTAAGCTCGAGTTCCTGACCAAGCTGTACTAATTCTTTTGGATGGCGGATGCGTTTCCAAGACATATCAGTGATATGCAGGAGACCGTCAAGGCCGCCGAGGTCAACGAATACACCGTATTCGGTGATGTTTTTCGCTTTACCGGTAACGATCTGGCCTTCATCAAGTGTAACGAGAAGGTCCTGACGTTTGGAATCGCGTTCTTCTTCAAGAAGTACGCGGCGAGAAACGATAACGTTGCTACGACGACGATTGATCTTCAGTACACGGAATTCAAACTCTTCGTTCACGAGCGCGTCCATGTCTGGCACAGGGCGCAGATCAACGTGGGAGCCAGGAAGGAATGCGTCAATGCCACCGAGGTCTACTGTGTAACCACCTTTGATACGACGAACGATGCGGCCAGTAACGACGGAGTTCTTTTCCTGAACTTCTTCGAGCTGGTCGAACATCTGCATGCGTTTTGCTTTTTCAAAGGACAGGGTGATGGTGCCTTCCATTTCGTTCTTACGAACAACAAAAACATCCACCTTGTCCCCTACGCCAACGCTTACCGCGCCGTCTGCATCTGCAAACTCGGAAGCAGGGATCTGACCTTCTGACTTAAAGTTTACGTCAACGAGAACGTAGTCATTGTCCACGCGAACGATTTCGCCCTTAACGATTGAACCTTCATCCAGCTCACCAAAATCGGAGCTGAGGTAATCTTCAAGAGCAGCCTCAAAGCTCATTTCAGCTTCGAGTGAGTTATTTTCCATGGTTTCCATAAAGAATCCTCCAACCAACAAAAAAAATTTTTCCCACTTGGAAAGTGAGATGGGAAGTGTTAGCAAATTACCGTTGTAAACTCAACAGAAAATGCTGTGAATATCAGGATTTTACCCTCAGGGTCATGCCGCTTTGGGTGTTTTACGTATGTTTTTCGCATGGTAGACTTCGTTTCTAGGGAAAACATGCAAAAAAAAATACAACGGGCTATTATGCGAGTGCGACTAAGTCGTAATCACGTGTTTCTACAATTTCTGCTTCAACCATCGCGCCCGGTTCTACGTTAGGGCCGCTCACATACGTAATTCCGTCCACTTCCGGAGCCTGAAACCAAGTACGGCCAACATGCAGTCCCGGCCACTCGTCGTGTTCGCTATCAACGAGTATTTTCATGCGCTGACCTTCATACTGTTCCAGAATATCTTCACTGATGTCGCCTTGAATTTCCATTAGAGCATCACGGCGCCATTCTTTTTCTGTGTCATCAATCTGGTTTTCCATTGCGGCAGCTGGTGTTCCTTCTTCAGCCTGATAGGCGAAGATGCCGAGATGATGGAACCGTGTCTCAATAATGAAGTCGCGCAGGTATTCCCACTGTTTTTCTGTTTCACCCGGGTAACCAACAATGATGCTGGTACGGATTGCAGCTTCAGGGAATATATCACGGATGCGGTCGATTACTTCACGCGGGTTGCGTGCAAACGGGCGTCCCATACGTGAAAGAACGTCTGAATGCGCGTGCTGAATCGGTACATCAAAGTATGGTACAAAAGGTTCACCGGCATCGCGCAGGTATTTAAGAAAATCTGTAGATAGACCAGCAGGGTACAGGTACATGAGGCGTAAGCGTTCAAGCCCGTCCAGTGGCAGAATTTTGTCTAAAAGTTCCTGCAATCCGTGTTTTAAGCCCAGTTCTCGTCCGTAGGCTGTAACGTCCTGAGCCACGAAAATAAGTTCTTTTACACCCTGAGCAAGTGCATGTTTTGCATCGCGTACCACTGTTTCGGCAGGGGTTGTGTGTAAGTCTCCGCGGATGGATGGAATAGTACAGAATGCACACTTATGATTACAGCCGTCACTGATTTTCAAGTACGCGTAGGAAGGTCCTGTGGAAATAAGTCGAAGCGGATCTTTAATGAGTGGAAGTTTCATGGCTTTCGCAATCATTTCAGGCCACTCTTCCATTTGGGTGTTTGTAAGCCATAGATCAACTTCCGGAATTTCTGACGAAAGATCTTTTTCCCCGAAGCGGCCTACAAGGCAGCCTACAACAGCAATAAGTGGACGTTTTCCAGCTCCCATGCCTTCAACATCTGCAACGGCCTGCAAAATTGTCTGCACGGATTCTTCAATGGCTGGTTGAATAAAGCCACAAGTATTAATGAGAACAAGATCAGCATCTTCTGGCTGTTCGACGGGGGTAATTTTTGTGCTTACAGCACCTAAAAGCCATTCTGTATCGACTCTGTTTTTTGGGCAGCCAAGGCTGATGGAAAAAATATTAATCATGTGGTGGTTTCCATTATATGTACTATTTTTGACTGATGAAAGTAGTGGTTGCAGTATTGTCATAGGAGAGATCATACGTGGAAAGTAAGCAATGTTTTGAGGTAGGCAACGAGATTTTCATTACGCTCAACATAGCAACAATCGGGTATCGTAGCACATATCGTGAACTGTTGATGCATCTTTTTTCAACAGATATGCCTAATGGCGTGGTGCGAATTAAAGTATGTGCTGTTGCGTGCGCGCCCCAAGAGGAACTGCCGGGGTTGTTGTGTCTTGATGGCGTAGATTTCTATGACAGTGTTGAGGAGCTATGCGAGAATATAGACGATGTCAATATAGTCTTCGACCTTTCGAAGGAATGTAAATATTTGGAGCATGTTAAGCAATGCGCCCCTGCAGGAGTTTCTGTGGTTGGTGGTGATGCGCTACTTGTTTTTAGAAAAACGGATTTTGATTCTGAACAGTTAGAGGTCAACGCATGTAATCTGGACAGAGCTCTTGGCTTGTTCAGTACTTTTGTCGATCAGGCAGAAGAGGAATTTTGGCTTCTTGATAATAAAGGGATTGTCTTGGATGCAAACAGGGCGGTGCTTGATAGGCAACGTGATGTTGATTTTGAAGGTGCGGATGGGACACTTATAAATAATGTTCTGCCGTATGCGCAGCAACCGGGGAATGCCATTGTAGAGGCTGTTAACAATGCCCGGCGGATAGATCAGGTTATCACCAAAGTTACTAGCGATGGAGAACTGCAATATTCCGGTATCTCAGCGTATCCCGTCGTAAAGCGCGATGGGACAGTTCGATCGGTTATTTTGATGCGCAAGGATATCACACAAAATTACAGAGTGATGCGTAGGCTTCAGCAAACAGAAAAGCTAGCAGCTATAGGGGAAATGTCCGCCTTTGTGGCACATGAAATTCGAAATCCTTTATTTGCTATCGGTGGTTTTGCAAATGCGTTGCTGAAACAGCAAAATTTGAATGAAGATGATACAAAGAAAATCAAAATTATCTATAATGAGTCTAAACGATTGGAGAAGATTTTAAAAATTATTCTTAATTTTGCCCGTCCGGCCCATGGAGATGAAGGCGAGGTCGATGTTAATGAAATTATTTTGGAAGCGCTTGGGTTACTCCGCATGAAGTTTGAGTCCCAAGGAGGTAAGGTTATAACAAATCTGGATGCGAAGGGGATTAAAGTCCGCGGAAACCCTGATCAGCTGAAGCAGTGTGTGATTAACGGAATAAAGAATGGGTTTGAAGCCATGCCGAATGGTGGAACCATGAGAGTTGAAACAACACTCAGTGCGGATAACTGGATAATTGTCCGGATAATTGATTCTGGTGAAGGTATTCCGGATGATATTCGCGAACACCTTTTTAATCCGTTTTTCACTACCAAAAGTGGCGGAACCGGTCTGGGGCTGGCTATGACCAAAAAAATTGTTGAGGACATGGGCGGAAAAGTAAAGTTACGCAGCAGGGTTAATAAAGGAACAACGTTATCTTTTTATCTTCCTCCACTTTCTCTTGTTCCTCCAGCAAATAATGAGAAAGATACCGATGGGGTCGTAGAGCCTTCAGGCGGCGCGGGATTTCTGGGCGGGTCTGTCGAATTTATCCCGGAACCCTAGCAGACAGAGATAATTACCTTGTTGTAGAAGTGCCATTTTCTACTTGATGACTGGCTGGATATGTTACTAGGGTGTGTTTAAAATAATGATTAGAGGGAGTTTGCATTATCCCTTTGTATTGTTTGTTTCGAATTTTATGGTAACAAAGATATAGGGATGAACTTGCTAGTGTCGTCTGTATCTATTCAGTCAGAGTTAGCTTCGCTACATACAAGGACAGAATGATGGAAAAAATTATTGTGCTTGCAACTCGCAATGCAGGTAAGATTGCAGAGCTGGAGAAAACGTTAAGTGAGTACGGGCTTTCAGTCAGGGGGCTTGATACCTATCCTGAAATTGGTGAAATCGTAGAAGATGGCGAAACCTTTGAAGAAAACTCTCTTATTAAAGCTCGAACTGTTGCACAGCTGACAGGTCTGGTTGCTGTGGCAGATGATTCCGGTCTTGAAGTTGATGCTCTGGGGAAAGCACCGGGTGTGTATTCTGCACGATACAGTGATGGAACTGCGAACCTGAAGGGTGAAACTCGAGATAAGCGTAATAATGAAAAATTGCTTATCGAACTTGCCAGAATCCCGCACGATAAACGTACTGCCCGTTTTCGGTGTGTTATGTCTGCCTGTTCTCCATCCGGTAATTGCATTACTGCATCCGGCGCGTGGGAAGGGTTTATTGGCACAAAAGAAGTGGGTGATAACGGTTTTGGGTATGACCCGTTGTTTATTGACGCAAAAGACGGTGCAGTTTCTGCACTGCTTAGCCGTGAAGAGAAGAATAAACGTTCTCATCGGGGCAAAGCCCTTGAGGCGCTACTTACTCAGTGGGAAGAATTCTGGAAGGAACATGGAAGATAGTGACGCTCTGGAATATCTTTTATTATAGTTTTTATAAAAAAAGCGCCTGTTTTTTAACAGGCGCTTTTTTTACGGGGTTGATTGCTAGATGTACGCTGCAACAATAATAACTACGCCACATACAGAAGCAAAGGCGATACTCAGTTTGCCGCCAGCTACTTCATATGCTGCTTCGCTGTTTGTTTTACTGCGTTCATTACGCAGTTTCCAGCTCATAGCACATGGCAGGCAGAGACAGAGAATTGCAAAGCCAACCCCTGCGTGGGCAAGAGCGGCAATAAAGCTGCCCGGGGAAAGATATGAAGCGATGATTGGGGGTGCAAATACAACAATAGTGGCTATAACGCGGTGTAGCTGGGACTCTCCAAGATTGAAAGTCTCGGCAGCAAGGTCATATAATGATAAGGCGACGCCGAAAAACGAGGTCACGAGTGCAAATGATGCGAAAATAGACAACACTGCTTTAATGAATACAGAGCCTTGAGAAATGGAAGCAATCAGAGCGTCTACATTACCAGCCATTTGATCAATCTGCGTCATCGGCACGCTGCCGAGAGCGAGGAAGAGCCATAGAACGTAGCATACAAGAGGAGCAATTGTTCCGATAATGATTGCCCAATAGAGAGTGTTTCTGTTGCCTTCAACAATTTTACAGGTGCTTGGAATACAGAAGTGATAACCGTATGCTGCGAATAAGATAGGCAGACTCGCCAGTAGGTAGTCATAATTAGGTGCAACAGCGAGTAGGTTATCGAAATTGACTGTGGAACTTAATGAGAAGAAGGCAAAAGCCATGGCACAGAGCATGGTGATAAAGAACACGTTGTTAAAACGTAGAATTGTTTTAGTTCCACAGAAAATAATGAAGGCCATGATAAGGGCGAAAACTAGTGAGCAAAGGGAGGTTCCAGAGCCGCTTCCTGCAACATGGAAGGTATTGGCGAGGATACTGCCCATGCCTGTGATGTATGCAACAAGGAGGGCGTAGAGGAGGAATCCAAGGCTTAGCACTGCAACGACTTGGCCCGGCCAGCCTAAGACTTTTTTAACCATTTTATTAAAGTTTAATCCTGGCCCGACTTCCATATCTACTTCGACAAGCAGTAGGCCGGAATAGAGCGCAAGCGCCCACATAAAAACAAGAAGAACACAACTCATAGTGAATCCAAGATTGCCAACAGCCATAGGAAGACCGAGCATACCAGCACCAATAGTTGAACCTGCAACAATACATGCAGCGCTAAATGCCTTATTAGCCATAAACAAAACCTCCCAGTTCGTTTTGTTCTATTTTGAAGTAAACGGTTACTTTTTGAAAAAATAGAACATCTATATACAAGGGTGATGCTTCATAAAAATGCTTTGGTTTTTGAACAGTAACCAGATGCAAGCTCCGGACAATTTGTAGTTGAATGGAATGAAGCACGTACTAACGGTCGTCATGTGTCTATCGATCTAATGTAAAATTATAAAAAAAATTGATTGGTAGTTCAGAAAAACGAATTTTATTAATGAAAAACTAACTTTTTTTATAAAAATAATGACTTAACGAATGAGGGTGTTGTGTAGCACGGAAGGGCACTCTTTAGTGAATACTTTTTCTTCCCATTAACAAGGCACAACGATTTACAATAACGTTTTCAAAAAAAGACGGGTAGATAAAGCTTATTGCATATAGCTGGGTGAGATGTGTTACAATTATGGATAAGTAATTAGAGCTACGTTCGAGAATGGTCGTAGTGCTCTCTTTTATACTTATGTCGGGTTATATTTGGATTGTGTAAGGTACTTATTTCTTCAATTAGGCGACAAAAGGAATAAAAAAAAAGGGATGAATCTGATACAGATTCATCCCTTTAATTGTCTAAGATTAAATGCGTTACGGCATCAATGGCGCTAATTTTAGCCCCTCGTTAATGTTAATACCGCACATGAGGTTTGCGTTTGCGAGCGCCTGTCCTGAGGCTCCACGACAAAGATTGTCAATGGCACTAACGACTATAAGGCGGTTGGTGCGCTTATCGATAGCGAGACCGATGTCACAGAACATTGTTCCGCGGACATGCTTAGTTTCCGGAAGCTTGCCCATTGGCAGTACGCGTACCCACGGGTGAGTGCGGTAGGCTTCCTCATAAATTGCGTGCACGTCGTCCAGCGTCATCTCTTCTGTCAGAGTTGTGTAGATTGTAGACAGAATACCACGGTTAATTGGCAGGAGATGGGTATTGAATGAAACGGTAATGTCGTCTTTTGCAATAACAGATAGTTCCTGCTCAATCTCTGGGGTATGGCGGTGCGTAGTGAGTCCGTATGCTTTGAAATTGTCGGAAACTTCGCAAAAGAGGGAGCCGACGCTTGCTTTGCGACCCGCACCGGTGGTGCCGGATTTAGAGTCAACAACGATGCCGCTTTTGAGGATGAACCCTTCTTTAAGCGCAGGATACAGGCCGAGGATTGCAGAAGTCGGGTAGCAGCCCGGGTTTGCAACAAGCTGTGCCTGAGGAATTGCATCGGAGTATAATTCCGGAAGGCCGTATACTGCTTTCTCCAGCAGTTCGCTCTGTGTGTGTTCACACGCGTACCAATGCTCGTATTCATCTTTGCTTCGCAGTCGGAAATCGGCGGAGAGGTCTACAACTTTAAGACCTTTTTCCAGCAGAACTGCGGCAATTTCCATAGCTGTACGATGTGGTACTGCGAGAAAAACGAGGTCGCACGCCTGTGCAAGATCATCGGCATCCGGTTCAGTAATCGGCAGTTCACCATTTTCCATGCCCTGCATGAACGGGTAAATGTCGCGTAATTTCTTGCCGGCTTCAGCACGTGAGGTAACACGCACCAATTCGAAGTGGTCGTGATTCTGCAAAAGGCGCATCAGTTCCATTCCGGTGTATCCGGTAACCCCTACTAAGCCTACTTTAGTCTGTGCCATTTACATTATACCCTGTTTTGGTTGTTACTTGGTCTTTAATACGTATTTCATACGCAGGTCGTAGAGCAGAGTGTCGAGCAGCTGCTCTTCATCTTTTTCGAGGCAGCTTTTTGTTTTTGCCTGCAACATGGACAGAATATCGATGGAGTGTTTCGCTGCGAGCAAATTCTCCATCATCTGCCCGCTCTCAGGATCCGGTACTTCGCCAAGCTGTACCAGAGCGGAAGAGCCGATGGAAAGAATGAATGTGGAAAAAGTTACTTCCGGCATGCCGGAGTTTTCGGTGGTGCGGTCAGCCATAGTGCACTCCTTTAAGATACGTCAGAGGCGCTTAATGCGCTGTGATATGCGTGCAGACTCTTTTCAAGATATCCGGACGCGATTGTGCCGCCACAGGCTTTGCAACCTTCGGCAAAAGCATGGAGACCGGCAGCAAGGTCTGCCCAATCTACCCAACCCATATGTCCGATGCGTACAAGGCGTCCTTTCATATGAGCCTGACCACCGGCGAGAATAACACCAAAGTTTTCCTTAGCGTATTCAAGCACGGCACCGGCATCAACGTTTTCTGGAACGAGTACGCTTGTGAGCCCCCATGTGAAATGGTCTTTGGCAAGCAGCTCTAATCCCATCTCCGTAACGGCAGTGCGTGCCATCATGGTCAAAGCCCATTGTTTTTTGAAGATGACATCAAATCCTGTTTCTTCAAACATTGTAAGGCTTTCATTAAGACCGATAATAAGACTTACAGGTGTTGTGAACAAGGTCTGATTTTGTAAAATTTTTTCTTTTTCTGCGCGCAGGTTGAAATAGAAGCAGGAAGGAGTAACGGATTCTGCTTTTTTCCAAGCTTTTTCGCTGCAGGCGATAAGTCCCAGTCCCGGAGGGAGCATGAGTCCTTTTTGTGATCCGGTGAGCAGACAGTCGATATCCCATGCGTCCATGCTGCAAGGAGAAATGGAAACCGCAGAAATACCGTCAACTACAAGCAATACATCACGGTCTTTAGTCACTTCTGCAATTTCATTAACAGGATGCAATACCCCAGTTGAGGTCTCAGAGAGTTGGATGAGCACACCCGTACAGTCAGGGTGAAGATCGAGCATGTTTGCAACGGCTTCTGCAGTAGCTGCCTGACCCCAGTCAAGGACAAGTTTTTCCACAGCAACGTTGCTGGCTTCACAAATTTCCGCCCAACGTTCACCGAATTTACCTGCTTCAATGACCAGAACCTTTTCACCAGCTGCAAATAAGTTGGTGACTGCCGCAGTCATTACACCTGTGCCGGAACATGCCAGAGGCATAACTGGTTGCGTGGTGCCGAAAAGTATCTGCAACCGCTTCTGAACTTGGCCCATAATGGCTTTGAACTCAGGTTTGCGGTGATGGATCATGTCTTGCGCTAATGCGAGACGGACACGTTCAGGAATGGGGGTTGGCCCCGGTGCTAACAATCTTTTTTTGTTAAGCATGATCTTCTCCGCAAATGTTATTAACTGCTTAATTTGTTATTAATTTTGAATGAAGTCGCTTTGTCTTGGCTACAAGCCATTGCGTGTTGCAAATAAGAGGACGCTGGCTACATTCCAAATTGATATCACTTTGATGACTTTACATTGGCAACGCAAAAAATAAAAGCGGGTATGTTGAGCTATTTTTCAATTTTTTCAATTTGGTTGTATTGGCCATGAAAACGTGTTGGGGCGGGGGAGAGATGTTTTAATTAGCAGGAGTTGCAGTAAGGTGCATGCGGCATGATGTATTGCGAAAGGGTGCGCGTGGAAAAAAGAAAGCTAGCGGAACATATGTTCCACTAGCTTTTTATTGCACATTTGTGAGTGGTTAAGTTTAGCTTTTAAACACTCGGACTGTGTAGCTTTTGAGATAGTGAGTTTCCGGCATTGCTGGGTGCACAGGATGATCTGGGCCCTGATGACCCTGAATGAGGGTCTGAATGCGAGTTTTAGACTTGGACGCGGCGTGTAGAAGAACACGATTCAAGTCCTGCGCGCTAAGATGCTGGGAACAGGAGCAGCTTGTTACGATGCCACCGTCTACAACGAGATCCATAGCAAGTTTGTTAACACGCTGGTATGCAGAAAGACCTTCTTTAAATGCTTTTTTGCGTTTAATGAACGCAGGAGGGTCTACACAAATTACGTCAAACTGTGCGCCGGAATCTTTAAGTTCCTGAAGAGTGTCGAGTGCGTCGCCGTATACAGTATCTACTTTATCAGGAGAACCATTGAGGCTTGCATTGTGTACGGCTGCGTCGAGAGCAATTTTAGAAGCGTCGAGGAAGGTCACTTCCTTAGCACCAGCTTTAACAGCATTACAGCCGAAGCTGCCAGCATAACAGAATGCATCCAGAACGCGTTTGCCGTTACAGAAAGAAGCAAAATCGCGGCGGTTGGTACGTTGATCGTAGAACCATCCGGTTTTCTGACCTTCAATCATAGGCACTTCAAATTTTACACCATTTTCTTCAAGGCAAATTTTTGCAGGGACAGTGCCCACAGCTTGCTCAACATAACGGTCGAGACCTTCAAGCGGACGGTTTGCAGAGTCGTTGCGGAAGAGAATTGCTTTTGGATGCAGGATGTCGCAGAGAACAGATGTGATTTGATCTTTCATCTTTTCCATACCCGCAGTGGTGAGTTGCGCTACGAGAAGATCGTCGTAACGGTCGATTACCAGACCCGGAAGGAAATCGCCTTCTGCGAAAACCATGCGGTAGAAGGGCTTGTCGAACATGGACTCACGCAGGGTAAGTGCCTGGGAAATGCGTCTGTCGAGCAATGCTTCAGTCAGTCCCTCGTGAGGACGGTTGCTGATCATGCGTGCGCAGATGAGAGAGTTCGGGTTCACGTATGCTGAGCCGATTGGACGCCCTTGGGCGTTAACAACTACAGCACTTTCACCCGGTTCAAATTCTTTGAGCGGGCTTTTTTTGGTGTCTACTTCGTTGCTGAAAATCCAGAGGTGGCCGAGGCGGATGCGACGGTCTTCACCTTTTTTGAGAATTAAGTGTTTCATCTGTTCTATTCGGTTTCCTGTAAACCGTACTGTTAGGTTTGGGTTCGCATGCGCGCCCCAGTTATGTGTGAATGCCAGAAGCTGTAACACTTTGGCAGGGTGTATAATGATATAGTCTCTGGAGACAAGAAAAACTCAAGGTTGAAGTATGTAAATCGTATGCGAGAGTTTAGAAGGCCGCAGTAACGTTAGTCGACCGTAACAAACCTTCGAGCTAAACGGGAGCCAAGTGCCTTGACGATGCGCTAATGGGCTTCGTTCCAACGGTCACCGATTCCTGCATCAACCTTAAGAGGTACATCCATCAGGTTTTTACCATCAGGTGCTATGTTCGACATGATCTCCTGAAGACGGCTGGCCGCAGCTTCCGCATTCTCGGTAGGTACTTCAAGTACCAATTCATCGTGAATTTGCAGGATAAGCTGCGCTTTAAGCTGCTTAAGCTGCAGGTCTTCTGCAGTCTTAATCATGGCGATTTTAATGATATCGGCAGCGCTGCCCTGAATAACTGTGTTAATCGCCTGCCTGCGTGCCTGTGACTGCATCATGTTGTTACCGGATGTAATTTCCGGCAGGTACCTGCGTCGGCCTGCAAGCGTAGCCACATAACCATGCAACTTGGCATCTTCTTCTACCTTGTCATAGAATTCTTTCAGGTGCTGTAATTTTTCAAAGTAGCGCCTAATGAACTCCTTAGCTTCGGTAAGAGTGATTTTGAGTTCTCCAGCCAGTTTTTGTGGCCCCATACCATAGATGAGACCGAAGTTGATGGTCTTGGCATTACGCCGCTGGTCTGAGGTAACGTCTTCAACTGTTGAATCGAAGAGTAGCGCTGCTGTGCTGCTATGGATATCTCTATCCTGCTTGAATGCTTCAAGCAGAGTAGGATCCTGTGAGCAATGTGCAAGCACTCGCAGTTCCACCTGAGAATAGTCAGCAGAGACAAGCTTTTTACCTTCTGCGGCTACGAAACAACTGCGCATACGGGTACCGAATTCACCACGTGCAGGAATGTTTTGCAGGTTCGGGTTGCTTGAAGACAAGCGGCCTGTTGCCGTTGCAAGCTGATTGAACGTAGTGTGGATGCGGTCGTTTTCGTCAACAAGCTTTGGAAGCGGTTCAAGGTAGGTTGAACGCAGCTTTTCGAGCTTTCTGTATTCCAGAATGAGGTCGATAATTTCGTGTTCGCCAGCCAATTTTTCGAGAACTGCCTGTGATGTGGAAGCTTGGCCGCCGCTTGTTTTTGTTTTGGATGCAAGACCCAAATCATCGAACAGAATTTTACCGAGCTGTTGCGCAGAACGAATATTGAACGGCTTGCCAGCGATGTCGTAAATGGAACGCGTCAGATTGTCGAGGTCTGCTTGCACTTCTTTTAGAAATTCTGCAAAGGCTTCACGGTCAATGCGGATGCCAGCCTCTTCCATGTTCGCAAGAACTCCCACAAGTGGAAGTTCTATGTCGAGCATAAGTGGACGCAAGTGTCCGCCATCAAGGCTTCGTTCCAGTTCTTCTGCAATAGCAATAGCAAGGAGGCCACCGTTTTTACGGGAGATTTCCAGTTCGTCCGCTTTGCGGGAAAGCTTTTTCCATGAATAATCACGATCCTCTGGGTTTAGCAGATAGGCCATGAGTCCCAGATCAAGCAATTTGTTTGGATCGACAGAAGACCAGCCGGCATGTTGACGAAAAAGTGCTTTTGCATCCGGTGTAATAATCTGTTTTGCATCGGTACAGAACTCAGCAAGTTCATCCATTTTTCCAGCGTAGAGGAACTCTGCTTGTTCAATGGCTACTAATACGGAGTTGCTTTCCGTCTGTTCTGCCAGCAGCACTGCCACCCGTTTGTCTTTGCAGGACGTAAGTCCTGTGACATCACTGACAGACATGGCCGGGCGTGCGTCCGGCTCATCTGGAATAGTTTTTTCACCACCACCGAAAAGACCAAGCTGGTCGGTAGTAACTTTTTTCTTTTTTGGTTCCGGTGCCGGTTCGTCTGCGTGGGAAAGCGCATTTACTTCGCGTACCAGTGCGCGCAGTTCGTATTCTTTAACAAAATCGAGTACGATATCACGGGAAATTGGCTTCAGTTTAAAGTCTTCAAGCTTTTCGCTGTCACAGGTGTCGGTGTTGAGTGTCGTGAGCTGGCGGAAGACGAACATATTGTCGAGATGATCCGCAAACTTTTTTTGCAGGTTTGGCTTGAGTTCGCCAAAACCGTCGCGGATTTCTTCAAGCGTTTTAAACTGGGCAAAGATTTTGTCGGCAGTTTTTGGGCCGATGCCGGGTACACCCGGAATGTTGTCTGATGAATCGCCGATGATTGCCTGATAATCTGCCCATTGAGCCGGAGTCAGGTTGGTTTCTTCAATAAAATCTTCAAGGGTGGTGAGTTTTTCTTGCTTTGTGCCCGGATCCCAGAGGAAGACATTAGTGTCGAGGCACTGTTTTAAGTCTTTATCAGCCCCGACGATAACAACAGGATGGTCTTTTTTGAGTCTGCCTGCTAACGCAGCAATGCAGTCGTCTGCTTCACAGCCATCAGAGACAATAAGGTGGATACCGAGGTGTTTCACCATTGCTTTGATTGGTTCAAGCTGCAAAACCAAATCCTCAGGAGTCGCTGAGCGGTTAGCTTTGTATTCTCCGTAGAGTTCGTGGCGGAAGTTTTTACCACGTCCATCAAGAACAAATGCAATATGCTCTGGAGACTCATCCCGCAGCATTTTCATTAAAATACGAGAAACAATAAAAAGGGCGTTTGTTGGGAAACCATCTGCACGCTTAAGGTGCTGCATGGCGTAAAATGCCCGAAAAATAAATGCGGAGCCGTCAATAAGGTAGACAGGCTTAGACGTAAGACCAAGGCGTTCTTGTAAAGACATATATATAGATAGGTGGTTGGGGTTGCTATTATAGCGGCATGGCTGCGTTATCAGAAGTGTGAGAAAGGTGAATCGCTGCCGCTTCATCTGCAAAGTGGGTTTCACAAAAGTGAATGATACCTACTAAGCCTGCTCCCTGCAAATACTAATAGTCTGGTTTGCAATGTGTAACGAATATCCTTTGAGTGTCGTGTAACATCTTATAATATAATCTCTTTATTTGCAGTGCGTTGTCGTCGTAGTTTTTTTGACAAGATAAACAAAAAAAAAGATAAAAATGGTTTGACAGTCGGCAGTGATTTCCATAAATACGTTCTCGCACGTGAGGTAACTCACGAAGCACAAACAAGCGTCCCCATCGTCTAGCCTGGCCCAGGACACCTGCCTTTCACGCAGGCGACAGGGGTTCAAATCCCCTTGGGGACGCCAAAGTAAACTCAAGCACTTACATGCATATGTAGGTGCTTTTTTTATTATATTACCCTGCAAGGTGTAAGTTTAAAATATTTATTTTTAGGCTGCACCTGCATCGTTCCTATCCTCGTTATGCTCACCCATATACTTGATGTCATCCCAAGTCAGCCGTCTCATTTCAATACGTTTTGCCGCTGTTAATTCCTTTTCGCAGATGCCTTTAGGACATCTAGTATGTCTTCTAGTGGCGGCATGGAGTGTGCTCTTCTTTTGTAGTCTTTACCTTTGGAACGCAATAATATAATTCCTTATATAAAAAAAACTATTTGTTTATACCTAAGGTGTTAAAACAAATTGAAGTTTGAATGCAACTTTTTTCTACGAAGAGTCTTTTTGACTGCAGCTGGTTCTTCAGAACTATTATCTGAAGACTGTTTTTTCTGTACGTTGATATATTCATCAACCTTATCTTCTGGAAATCGTAGTGCCCTTTTCGCAATGTAAAATGCACCAAGTTTTTCTTTCATATCCTGCCGCCTAACAAGGCTTTCGGAACAGTTTAATATTGCACTACTTCTTTTGTCTTTAAGTTCTTAGGTTCGGCCATAAATAGTTTTTGTGCCTTTGTTACCCTTTTTTATGCAGGTGGATAACTTTGCCCTGCTTTTTAATAAACTCCTTTGACAACGGTTACGTGGTTCTCGCCTCCAAAACAAAATTGTTTAAATGAACCCCAACCAATAAACATAGACAGTCTTTTCTTGTGAATTGCAAGGACCATGCATGAGAAAAATGGCACCTTTTTTAACATAATGAAATATATGATTATAAAAATAAAATTTGTCCTGACACGGCATGTTAGAAATAATAAATTGCAGTATGTCAGCTTAAAATACTTACAAATTTATCCATGAATGGTGACAAGATATGTTGCGGTGATTTCGCCACGGTTGTGCCCTAATTCGTGGGCAAGAATATTGATTGCTTGGTCATGTCTGTTGCGCCAAGTGTCATCATGTTCTTGGTATGGCGCTTCTCGATAGTCTGAAGGTGACGAGTAAAGGCAAGGGGCAGGTAGGTTCGTTAGATCTTTGTGGCGAGCTTGAGCGTATGCGTGCCGCAGGCCATGTAAGGAAGCGCCGCAGGCCATGTAAGGAAGCGCCGCAGGCTCTAATGCATAGTCCCATCCGACCAACAATTTTGTAGACGTATTTTTTCCATGACGCCTCTGACACTTCATCAGGCCCGCTGTTGCTATTTTTCCCGATAAAGGGTGCCAGCTTCTTAACTGCATCGATTTGTTTTTGGGAAGGGGTGTGCAGGATGCGGTCCCGCCCCCCTTTGGTGCCCGCAGAAATATAGATGCGACCTTTGGGAAGTAGTGCGGTTGTTGGATTAATTTTTCGCGTTTCTTCGTGGCGTAATCCCAGTTCGTGCATTACGGTTAGCTGGCGTGCAATTCTTTGAAATCGTTCTGATCCCGAAAGGAGTTGGTCAAGGACCCCACGGTAGACAATTTCGGGTGCTGCTTTTGATTGTGTTGCAATATAGCAGCGTTTTCCTACCCCAAATTCACTATTGTTTTTATGTATCCTGTCATTACCGTATGCACGACACATTTGGCGTACGCTTGATAGGTATGCTTTGATGGTGGATACTGCTAGACCCTGTTGCTGCCAATCGTCTACGACAACTCCAATGTGCCGATTCGAGATGTTTTTCCAATGTTGTACTCGGTAACCCAACTGATGAAGTCGCTTCGCGAATCTTATGGATTGTCCTCGATTGTTGTATTGTGTTTTCCCTGATCCAGTTAGGAGTGCTATTTTTGCTCCATATAGTAGTTTGTTTTTACTCATTAAAAAGTCCTTTTTATTACCGCATAGACGTAGTAAATGTTAGGCCGTGAATCATTTTTTTTGATATAAAAGCAAAAAGGCCATGCAAATAGATTGCATGGCCTTTTTTATTGTTCTGACATTGAATTTAAAAATTGATAATAAGCTGCCCGTAGTTGATCCTGTTGGATCAAAAGAATTACTTTAACAAAGTGGGTAGATAATAAAATTTCCCTATATATCAACACACTATATTTACTACTATTGCGTGCAGTGTGGCAGCAACAACACAGCCATTAATGTTCAATCCGATAGCCACAGCGATGTATGCACCGTGTATATTTGTGACCAAAAAACGTAATTCTATATGGACGTCCGTATTCCATTTACGAACGGGCAAGCGGGAAGAAATGAATAATGGCGAAAAGGCGTAAGTCGTATGGTATATTCACCACCGTAAAGTAAAATGTAGTATTTATCAGCGTTCAGCTGGTAGATCGCCCTCTGTCTGTTTCATGTTTGAAACAGACAGAGCAAAAAATATGTCCATCAAAGTGGACGCCCCTTAAGTTAAAAAAGAATTTTTGCGGATAAGAACTGTTATGCTGCATGGAACCTGACATCAGCCGCTAAAAAGCACGTGGAAACAGGCACCAATTATTGGTCACCTTATACAACATTGATGACGCAATTGTGAGGTCTTCCCCTAATCTGTACCGGTAGATTTTAGAGAAATTTGGCTAGTTGAATGGTCAATCTGTGTACGGGCAAAGTCGTTTGGGGTCATATTTTCAAGAGAAGAATGAGGACGAAATTCGTTATATTCTTTCCGCCATGTTTCAATCTTCTTTCGAGCATCAAAAAGTGATAGGAACCAGTGCGTGTTTAAACACTCATCCCGAAAACTTCCGTTAAAAGACTCGATAAACGGGTTGTCCGTAGGTTTTCCCGGTCTTGAGAAGTCCAGCGTTACATTATTTTCATAGGCCCACTTATCGAGTGTCTTGGAAATGAACTCGCTACCATTATCTACTTGAATACGATGCGGCTTACGTCCTGCAAACAACCGTAGCCACTCAAGCCTGCTCACGACATGTTGCCCTTTTACGGCGTGATCAACATGGATTTCTAAGCATTCACGACTAAAATTATCAACTACAGTTAAGGCGCGAATTCTTCGGCCGTTGAACAAGTTATCTGCCACGAAATCCATCGACCAACATTGGTCAATACTGGAGAGTTCAGGGCGATCCATCCGGTGTGCGGCTGAAACATGTCGTCTTGGCCGCTTGGAGCGCAGATTTAATCCTTCTTCGCAATACAACCTGTGAACCTTTTTATGATTCACATACCAACCTTCCCTGCGCAAGAGAATATATATTCTTTGGCAACCATATCGAACTCTAGTCTCGGCGATGTCCCGAATGCGAAGACGAAGCGCAGAGTCATCTTTCCGTGTAGGCTTGTAATAATAACTTGATCTACTCATGCACAAGACAGAGCAGCGCCTACGCACGCTGACTTGATAAGCCTGTTCCAGGTGTTCAGCAAATTTTATCAATTGAGCAGGCTTTAAAGCTTTTTTGTGAGAACATCCTGCAGCATTTGCTTATCAAGGCTCAAAGCTGCAACAAGCTTTTTCAGTTGCCTATTTTCCTCTTCAAGCTGCTTTAAGCGTCGAAGTTCGCTTACTCCAAGCCCACCATATTTCTTCTTCCAATTGTAGAACGTAGCTTCTGATATGCCCATCTTACGGCATACCTCTTTGACTCTTGTCCCTGTCTCAGCTTGTCGTAAGGCGAAAGCGATCTGCTCATCGGTAAACTTCGTCTTTTTCATGGCAAACTCCTTGATTCACAATAGGTTAGTTTGCCAAAATTCTCTATTTTTAACTGGTTCAGTTTATTGGGAAGACGTCAATGGACTATATCATGATTGAAGGATCTTGGCGGTCTTAGAAATATGAATACGTTTACCTAAAAGAGTTCAGGGCAGAAAGTAGTTGCGCCATATGCTTTTAGACTGTTTTGACTTCATAATCCCCGTCACTCACTTTTTGTTTTTGACGGGGGGAGCCTATGAATATATATACTAGTGATAGGCTACAAGGTTTCCATTTCATAATTGCTTTCATCAGGTGGCTTGAAACATTAAGTTGTCCACTTTATTTTTTGCCGCAAAATGCTCCTTGAACGTGAGACCACCTCAAACTATGTTGTAACCAGTGTAGAGAATTTATCTTGATTGATTTGTTTAGAAAAAATGATGGTCACTTTTTTGCTGTTTTGCGAGGTTCTGCGTATGCACTTTTTGCAAAAGTATTAATTATTGCACTTGGTTTTTTAAATAATATCCTTGTAGCAAGATATTATGGAGCAGAGCTTGTTGGAGTCCTTAGCGTTGTTCACACGTTGCTTTCCCTTTTGTCTTTGTTATCTTTGTCAGGGCTTAATCAGTCTATTTTGGCTATTATTCCTAAACGGCATATCGAGAGTGAGTACTCACCCTTCCCCTTTGTTGTTAGAGTTTCGATTTATGTTCTTGTTACCTCTTTCCTGCTGTCCTCTTCTATTTATTTCGGGTCAGATGTTTGGATTAAGTTTCTTGAAAGAAGGGACCAGTTAAAAACTGCAATGCTGATTAGTTCTTTTTTTATAGCACCATATGCTTTAAGATCTTTGTTTTTAAGTTTTTTTAGAGCAATTGATGCAGTAAAAATATTTTCAGTGTTACAACTGGTAACGCCTGTAGCTAATTTGTTTATTTTGATATTTATTATCGCCTATTCTTATGCTGGGTTGTGGGTTGTCTATGCTCGTTTGATTTCTGCTGTTGTTGCTGTTGCTGCCTCTATTGTTTTTTTTGTATTTCTTTTTCGTCGAGTGCAGCCTAGTGCTCAAGGTGAATATTGTCCTTTGAATTTGCTGCTATTGTTGAAGACGTCTCTTCCATTATGCGGTGTGAGTTTACTTGTTTTTTCAACGAGTAAAATAAGTATTCTTGTGTACAGTCTCTTTGTTTCGGAACAGAACGTTGGATATTACAGTGTGGCAGTGAATACATCGATTCTTATCAATGTTGCGTTAGGGTGTGTAAATAGTATGGTTGCGCCAAAATTCGCAGAATTACATGCTCGAAAGGAACGAGATACCATTTTTTCCGTTGGTATAAAAACAACTCGCTTAATATGTTTAGCCACTATTCCGTTAACAGTCTTTTTAGTGCTTTTGGGAAAAGTTCTTTTAGAGATTGTTTATGGTGTGGATTTTAACATTGCGTATGTCCCGATGATTATTTTAGCAATTGGGAATTGCATTAATGCAATAGCTGGTCCGAACGACATATTCTTGCAGATGACTGGTGACCAAGGAGTCTTGCATAAAATGATGTGGATTGGTTTTACCGTGTCGTTGTTGTTATATGGCCCTTTCATCCATTGGGGGGGGGCTGGAGGTGCGGCATTAGCAGTGGTCGTTGGGCAATGTGTTTGGAATTGCTTGGCACATATTTTTATTTTGAAAAAATATGATAATAGCTTGATGTTATTTTACTCTAAGCCTCAATAACGTCTAAGGATTATCTGCAGGGATTTTATTACATTAATTATGATAGGTAGTTCTGATATTAATGGATCTTATTATAATTCTGTGTTGACTACTATTTTTGTAGCCTCTATGACGTATGAATTGATGAGTCATCAGCGTGTTGTCGTAACCATTAGCTATTGCAGGCTATAACAATATACCTTAGTGCCGTGAGTTTTAGAGTGAGCCTTTGTCTTTTTAAAATTCTTTGAAAGATTAGAGCAGACAGTGATTTTAATTTAGTTGTTGTAACAATATGTGAAAGAGTTAGAGGACGATAACGGAGGTAGAGTTCATTTGGGGGGTACCTTGCTTCTGATTGTTCTGTTAAAGCTCGTTATGATGTCTTACCTTTTGGACTGGATTAACTAATGTGGCTTGCTGAGTTAAGGCAGCAAGCTAATGTTTTGTTTAACTAAGCTTAAAATAAGGATTTGTTTTTAACATGTTGTTTTACATGATTTTTTTTGTATTTCAGTGCGTGCTCTTTTTTTTATATTTGAAGCTGGTTAAGGGGACGAGCTGTTATTTTTACAAGCTTTTTTTTTCTTTTTTTAGCTTGCTTCTAACTCTGCCTTTTTTTTTGATTTATGCAGATTGTCAAGGTCTTATTAACTTAACTTCAATTGTTTCAATATCTCTTTTCCAAGGATCTCCTTTATTAAGTCGAGGCACAGGTGTGCGCCCTGTTTTAGTATTGTTATTGTTTCAATTATGCTTTTTGATAGGTGGCCACTGTGCGCGTCGTTTTTTCGTGAGTAGAAAAAGAGAAGTGCGACAGGTTGATATCGATAAGTATTTTGTTTTTGCTTTAATGTTGGGAACAGTAGCTTTGTCTTATATGCTAGCGCGAGCTTATTTTGTATCGGATTTTCCGTTGATAAAGTTTTTGACCACAAATGAATCGATTCATTTACGTAACTTAGCATTCGATTATGGCCATAAAACCATTGAGGTTCCTTATATTTTTAGACCTTCGATAACTTCCCTTTTTTATAGGATTCTTTTGCCATTAAGTGGGATGATGTTTTTCATTCTTGGAAAGAAAAATTATCGTCCTCAGTTAACTTTTTTTCTTAGTGCAGTATTCTTTTGTTTTAGTCTGTTTTTTTTGCTTGGAACAATGAAGCGTACGCCTATTTTATTTTTTTTAACATGGTGTTTTGTTGCATTGCTACTTACCAACCCTTCCCAAATAAAAAGGAAGTTTTTTGTTTATGCTGGAGTGATTGTGGTGTTTTTGTGCCTTTCAACAGCAGCCTATGGTATTTCTTTAGACTTGTTATTAAAAAATTTATTCCGAAGAATTTTTATTGTTGAAGGGTTGAAGGAATTTTTATGTCTTGAGCATTATGGTACGACTTTTAGCTACTTAAGTTTCGATATCCCTATGCGTTATCTGCATAAAATTCTTGGCGAAGATGTCCTAACATTCAGTCAAGTATGGAAAATACAATTAGGTGGGGTGCGAGGGTGGTCCTCCATCGGTGTTATGGCTGAATTTTTCGCAAGCTTTGGCTTTGCAGTCGCTTCTATCGCATACGTGTGTTGGGGGTGTTTTTTGATGAAGCTGGACATGGTTAACGCTGGCTGTAGAAGTAATTTGTTTTATGCACCTTTTTTATCTTGTTTGATGACAATTATTGCTTTTTCTTCCACAAAAGGCACGTTACCTCAATTGTTCACGGGTGGTGGAGGCTTACTCCTTATCTTACTCATATGCCTTGTCATTATGAGTAAGCCTTCAACCGCTGTTTTTTCTAGTGAGAGTTAAGGGCGTGCTACAAGCTTTTGGCATGCAGTTATATTCCGTAAGTGTTACTTTTAATTGTCCGAAATGGGTACAGAATGCCGAACATAAAAAATAAGATATTTTCTTGTGTCGGCTGGAACGAATGGTTTTTGAAGGTGGACAAAGCTAAGAAATACCCTTCAGATTGATGGCACAGAGAACTGGTAGCATAAAGGGGAATAGAGTTTTTTTACCCGATAATCTGTAATTATTCCATTGAATTAGCGTGTTGAATGGCGGACAATGGGCCGGATACATAAAACACAAGCTTCAGTCTTGGTCTAATTTCATGAGGGGGAGGGGGATATTCAGACTAGCAGTCCGCAGCAAGATATATCGAACAGTGTCATCGTATGGTTCGATATATCTTGCTGAAGCAGCTTTGGTTTAAACGTATAAATAGGCTTACGACAATTGTTATGGACATATAACAATGAGTGTCCAGACATGTGGATAGACAGAAAATACTTATCCATGACGACAACTTATTGCCTATTTTTTACTTTTACCGGCTATTAAAAATGGAATGATTATGGACTTCTGTTGTTATTAATAATTTTTTATTCAGAGGTGGCTAATGGGGTTGATTAAGGGAATTGATTATTCTTCCTTGTAAGTAATTTTCTATAGGGTCTAGTAGGTGTCTTGTGACATATTCATTTTACTGCTTGTTCTTAGGTGTCGTTTTGCTTCCGTTAAAAAAAGTGCTTTTTTTACCGATGGTGGAACATAAGCTATTGCTAGCTGATCTTTTTTTGCTTCTATCTGGGTGCTGCGCTCTTTTTGAAAAAGAAGCATGTAAAAGGACTTTTCAGTTACGTTCTCTTTGCGTTGTATTTTTTATTTTTCTTGTATGGTTAGCACTAAGTTCTTTTATGTCTCTTGAAGCTTTTTCATCTGCAACTAGAACACAGTTGGAAATCCTGACTCTCTGCTATGATATCTACTTATTACTGTTGTTGATTGTGGTTGTTGATTCGTCAAAAAAGTTTTTTTTCACACTTGTTGGGTGGATCTTAGCTATTTTGATAAGTAATGTACTAGCTTTTTATTCATTGCTTGAGGTTCCAGATTGGGGGTTTTCATATGGGATTCTCATTGGGAGTTTTGTTGGAGCCAACCAACCTCAGATCGTCTTGTTGCCGTTATTGCCGTTGTTAGTTTTTATTGCTTCGTTAAAAGAAGTTTCTAATGTAGTCCGTGGAAGTTTAGTAGTTTTAGTTAGCTGTAGTGTATTGTTTGTACTTATTTCTGGAAGCCGATGTGGTTACTTAATGCTTGGTTTACAGTGGATTGGTTGTTCTGTTCTGTACTGGAGAGCAAGGCAATACAGTTTCTCTCTTTCATCAGTAGTTTTTTGGGGGCAACAAGTAGGCTATGCTCTGTTACTTCTTCTTGTCTTGTTTTTTGGGGTGAAATTTGCTCAATCTTATAAACCACTTGCAGGGGTACAACGAGTAAACCTTACGTTTAATCAACTTGTATTTATAAAAGATAAAAAGCCAGCTCAATTTTCGAATGTTGCTTATTTTGATAAAGTAAGCAGCGGGCGAATAGGTATTATTAAGTCTGGGTTTTCCTTGTTCAAAGAAAATCTTTTGTTTGGTTATGGATTACAACAAACGCGTAATTTAAAAGGTGCTCATAGTCATGAAATGCATTCAGGCTATTTGGCACTACTTTTCGAAACGGGAATAATAGGTTTTCTTTTGGGTGGGTATTTAATTTATATGGTGCTAAAGCGAGTCCCAATCGTGTTAAAAGGGAGAGTTAACTTTTTTGAGTGGCTAGTTTTGCAATCTTTATTAATTGGGCTTACTGAATTGGCGTTATATAATTTGTTTACCAATGGCTTGCGGCAACGCGAGTTGTGGCTTTTATTAGGGTTGTTGTTTGTCGTCACCTATACTGAACGATCAGATGGTGCTTATGGTGTGTGTGAAAAAGATAATTTCGCCTTTGATCTTGCTAAAACTTGTGGACACAAAGTTAAACCATTATCTTGAATTAGAGAGGAGATGGAGATGAGTGCCTGAAAGTGTAGATCATATGATGCTGAGTTCAAGAAGAATGCTGTTTTGCTCTGTGATGAACAAGGCCGAACTGTAGTGGGTGTTGCAGGGGGCTTGGGGATTCCTAAGGATCTGCTTTACCGTTGATGTAGCGAGCTAACAATACAAAAAGAAATTGCATTTTCTGGTCATAGAAAAGAGGCTTTAACAGAATAACAACGAGAGAAAAAGAGCTTCGAAAAAGGCTCCCAGATGCTGAAATGGAGTGTGATATTTTTAAAAACTTTGGGCATTTTCAGCAGAGCACCGAAATGAGATTCAAGTTCGTGAAGTCAAATCGCTCTATGTTTCCGATGGTGAAGATGTGCCAGACCCTACAAAATTCCATGAGCGAATATTATGCATGGTGTAACCGTCCAGAGTCGCATCAACAATGGGTGAACACGCTACTTCGCAAGCGGATCTTAGCAATATACAACGAACATAATGGGATGATCGGAAGGCCTATGCTTATTTCTGAATTGCGTATCGTATTTTATTCCAAAGTGTTAGCTGTGCTTGCGTTGACAGGCACATGCGAGCATTGGGACGACGCTATAAGTATGCAAAGAAATTTGTTCCTACAACATATTTTGCACATACGGAGCCTGTTGCTTCTAATCTGATCGATCGTAATTTTACTACGTCAGCTTCCATGTGGCTTTGGGGCATTGATATTACGTACATCAAGGGCGGACGAAAGTGGCATTATCTGACCGTGTTCATCGACCTGTATTCCCGAATAGTTGTTGGGTGGGATTTAAGTGATTCGGTAGAACGGCATTCTGTTTCCATGTTGTTAAGAAGGCTGTGGCACGACGAAAGCCATTTTCTGGTTTTCTGATCCACAGTGACCGAGGTGTACAAGTATACAAGTAGGGATTTCCGCAGGTGCTTGAAAAAGCATGGCTACATCCAGAGATGAGCCGGAAAGGGAACTGCTGGGATAACACCGTAGCAGAGTCTTTTTTCACACGATCAAAAATTAACTGATCCGTTACCGGAAATTTAAAACCGAGCATGAAGCCGAATTGGCTCTATTTAATTATATCGAGGCGTACAACAATCGAAGACGGCGACATTCGAGCAATGCTGTTTTTTCCTTGCCACCTTTGAGTATCGCAATGAACAGTATGACCTTGTTGCTTAACTTTGTGTCCACATTTTGTTGTAGGATCAGTTTCAACTTTGACTGAAGTCAAGGAGCAAACAGCAAACTGACCGGTGGCTCAAAGAACACAAAGAACAACCTGATGAGTCCCTCGACAATCTGCCTCTTGCGAATATTTTGAAGCCCATTCTCCCTGCGAAATTTCTACTTACGGGTGGAACTAATCAAGGGAGATTTACAGACCGTAACATCTTAAACATAGGGCTACAAAAATAGAGAAACTGTTTGTAATGTGGATTTTAACTGTCTAGGAATATTTATGTTTATGCGTAAAATCGTATAGGGGCTATCAAGTTGTGGCTATTCATTTATTTTATCGTACTTATGCAAAGCAGATTTAAAAATATTTTTTTATGTTATATTATAAGCAGATCTTTAATGATATGAGCATGATTAAAATAAGCCAATATACAGAAGCGACAGGTAGTTCTTGCTCAGGAAAAACGACATTTTTTAAAAATGTACAACGTTATATAACAGGTGGTTATATTTCAGAGTGTGTTTTCCCTTCTTTTATTGTCCGTTGTGTTTTTTTGGTACTTGGTTTTTATTATCTTTTACTGCGACCTGTTAAATTTTTCTGGGTTATTCGACATGGTATTGAAATTCAATTGTCTATGCATAATAAAATTAGTGCATTGAGAAATGCTTTTGAAAAATTTGGTTGTTATTTTATATTCCGTCACGATGCCGTTCTTATTGATGAGGGGATTTCCCATATCCCTTTTGTATATCAACTTACGGAAGAGCAATTAATAGATTTTTTAGCAGTTTTCGAAAAAGAGCTACGTGATATTTCAATTATATTGCTAACTGCTCCTCAGGAAAGCGAGTTGATATTAAGACTTCTTTCACGGGGACATAAAAAAGTCACTAGCCTAGAGTCTGCAGCAAAATTTGCCCGCTTAAATATTAAAATTTCAGAAGCTTATGTGGCTGCCATGAACGAACAAGAGAAAATGAATGCTAGAATTATATAGAATATGTTTTGAGAGTCTTAAGGTTGAAGGTGTCTATTATGCTTCTTGGAAGAATAATCATAAATTGGCCCGTGCTCTTCAAGCGAAGAGTGATATTGATTTGCTTGTTGCAAAACGTGACCGAAGAAAGTTTGAAAAGATTCTCTTAGAAAATAATTTTGTTGCAGCTAGCAATGCTAAACTCTTTTATCCCGAAATAGCACATTACTATGGCTTGGATGTTTCTTCAGGGGAGATCTGTCATTTACATGTGTATTACGATCTTGTGACGGGAACGAGTCATGGAAAAGAGTACTGCTTCAACTTTTGTGATGAGGTTCTAGCATCTCGATTTGTGAATTCATACGGAATTTATGAGGTGGGAATAGAGGAACAGGCATTACTCTTTGTGTTGCGTCATTATGTGAAAAGAAGCTCTTTTTTGGGTGCACTTCTTTACCAGAAGGAATGCTCGGATTACAAGGCAGAGCGCGAGTATCTCATGAAGAACTATAGTGAGAATAAGGGGTGTTGTCGTTTTGGGCATAGTTCAGATCAGCTATTTATCTTGTCCACTAACTTTCTTGAAGACTTCTTCCTTTGTTGGAGAAAAAAACAATCTCTTAAGTGGAATCTCAGGGCTACTTCATTATGGTTAACAGCTCGTGGGGTATCTAGATTTGGCTATCGCTTGTTAAATAAGCTAGTTCTAAAGCAGAAAAAAAAAGTGAATGGGGTTGCCGTTGCGGTAACTGGTATTGATGGAGCTGGTAAGTCAACTCTTTTAGCAAATCTTCATGCCTTTTTTTCGACTACCTTTAGTGTAAAGCAATACCATTTTGGACGCCCAAACCCTACGTTGTTGACAACGCCTATTCGAATCGCACTTTTTTTCCGCAGCATGAGAAAATCAGATGGTAAGTGCTCACTTTCAGCGCAATGCGTACCGGATAAGATTTCAATTGCTTATGCGCTTCGATATGTCGCTTTGGCATATGAGCGAGCTGTGCTTATGCGTAAAATTCAACAAGACGTGATGAATGGATATGTTGTATTTGTTGATCGGTGTCACTCTTTAGATTCTGGAAAGATGGACTCTCCGCGCATAGCTGAAAGAACATCCAATTCTTTTGTCGTGGGTTTTCTTGGGAGTTGTGAGAGATCACTTTATGAAAGAATGCCGAAAGTTGACTTGGCCATAATGTTGCAAGGTGATTTGAATACTTTTGTTTTGCGTAATCAACTTCGTGATAAGGTTGGTAAAGAAAGTGATGAAGAAATAGAAAAGCGGTATTGGCAAAATTGTGATTTTTCGCCTGTTGCGAAAAATGTTCAAGAAGTTAGTGCTGAAATGTCACCAAAAGATGTTTCCACTGCTGCTAAAAAAATTGTTTGGGAATTTTTGTAGTGAAAAAAATTATGATTATTGGAGGAGAAGATTTAAGTCTTCGAATTCCTTATATGCAGCAGCTTGCTTTGAAGGGCTATTCGATTGTTGCGGTTGGCAGTCAGAATGAACGAGCATTTGCTGCATCCAATCTTTTCTATATTAGGTATAGCTTAAATAGATGGGTTAGCCCGTTGAATGATGTGAAAACAATATTTCAACTTCGTCGGATCATGAAGCGTGTTCAGCCTGATATTGTCCATGGTTTTGATACTAAACCTGCTTTATATAGCCTTGCTGCTGCTTTGTTTTTGCCAATTAAAGTTGGGCGGACAATTAATGGGACAGGGCAAATTTTTTCAGAAATTTCTATAAAAAATTTTTTGTTACGCTGTATTTATTGGGCTCTCCAAACAGTGTTGTCTTGGAAATCGTCATTTACAATTTTTCAAAATAGTTATGACAAGGCAATGTTTGAGTCTGTTCCGACTGTCAAAAATTCACTAAACCATTTGATATTGGGCTCTGGTATTGATTGTACTGCACTACCTGTAAAAGAAAATTATCAATCCGAAGTGAAAAGAATAATATTTGTTTCTAGGATGTTGAAAAATAAAGGAGTGTACGAGTTTCTTAAGGCTGCTCGGATAGTGAAGAAAAAATATGTGCATTCTCTTTTTTTTCTTATTGGTCCTTTAAGTTCTGAAGGGAAATATGCTGTTCCGCTAGAAGATATAGAAGCGTATCACAATGATGTTGAATACTTAGGTGCTCGGAATGATGTTAAGGAGATTATGTGTGAAAGTGATCTTATGGTTCTCCCTACGTCTTATAGA
This sequence comes from Halodesulfovibrio aestuarii DSM 17919 = ATCC 29578, assembly GCF_000384815.1. Classification (NCBI taxonomy): domain Bacteria; kingdom Pseudomonadati; phylum Thermodesulfobacteriota; class Desulfovibrionia; order Desulfovibrionales; family Desulfovibrionaceae; genus Halodesulfovibrio; species Halodesulfovibrio aestuarii. The sequence goes on along the minus strand of NZ_ARQF01000019.1, from coordinate 355,822 downwards.
GAAGGGGTTCCACGAGTATTGTTAGAAGCAGGAGCGATAGGGTTACCATTGCTAACGACAAATATGCCGGGGTGCTCTGATCTTGTTGATCATGGAAAAAATGGTTGGCTAGTTTCACCTAACGATTCGGAAGAGTTGGCTGAAAGAATGTTGCTATTTTTGAATACAACAGATGATAACTTGCGGAAAATGGGTGAGATAAATAAAAAATTAATTCGTGAACAGTATTCTCTGGAACATGTGGTGGATAAGTGTATAGAAATTTATCGGTCACTAGTGTAGTTCCTTTTAAACTTTTTGGAGAAGCTGCCGTTTACTTCACGTTATAGCAATGAGTGTCTCTCTATGGGGATAGGTGGCGTTGTTCCCCTAAGTCAAAAGTATAACTTGTTGTCAAATCTTGACCTAGTTGATCATTATTTTAAACGGTTGCTGGCTACATAAGTTTTGAACTAAAAAAATTTTCTTCGAATGGTGTGTAATGAATGTTCCATTACTTCTTTTAGTGGCTGGTGTTGGGTGTCTTTCGATTAAGACGTTGTTCACTTTACCAATCATTGGTAATAAAATTATTTTATCAGATCTGTTCTTTATTCTATCTGCAATGACGGCAGATAGAAATAAAGATTATTTTGTACGTCTTAAGGAAATTAAACCAATTGTTTTACTTCTTGCTTCTTTTCTTTGCTGGCTAGTTCTTAGTAGTTTTTTTTCAGTAGATGCCTTTTTACATAATAAAAAAGCAATGTTAGAAATTGGTTCTTTGGCATATGATGCAGCCATATTTATTTTGTTTTATTTATTATTAGATTCACCTCGAAAGTTGTTTCTTGTTTTAATTGCCTGGTTTTTTGCAATGGTATTGGCTGACCTAATTGCAGGATATGCAATTCTTTCTGGTGCAACGTGGGGATTTAGTCGTGGAGCGCTCATAGGAAGTTTTGCAGGAGCTAACCAACCTCAAATTGTGTTAGTCCCATTATTAGCGGCGTTATTTTTCGTTGTTTCTGCGCGAAGAGCTGCTTTAGTTGTTCGAGGCAGTGCCTTTTTAGTTGTCGTGTCTAGCTTTTCGTTCATGCTAATTTCTGGAAGCCGATCTGCATTAGTTATGGTGCTAATTCAAATTGTGGGGAGTGTGCTTATTTGTTTGCTGACAAGGCAATATCGTAACTTCATTTCTAATTCGTTGCTATGGGGACAGTCTTTTTTTTATGTATGTCTTATCGCCTTATTCCTTGTTGCAGGTCCATCTTGGGCTCAGAAAAATAAAGTTTTTTCGGGATTGCAACGAGTTGCTGAGAGTGTGGAACTAGTACGACATCATACTGAAGATAATTATGATTCAGCGTTTTATGACCGGCTTAGTACCGGCAGAGTTGCGATAATAAAGGCTGCAATTCCACTGTTTAAAGAAAGTCCATTGATAGGTTTTGGGTTACAACAGACTAGAAACATGGAAGAGATCCATCATACAGAAATACATTGTCTATACTTGGTGATGCTTTTTGAAACCGGAATTATTGGGTTTCTTCTCTTTTCTTTTTTCCTTTTTGCAGTAATAAGAAAGACTTATTTCAAGTTAATTGGACTTCCTTTTTCCTATGATAGACTATTATTTCATGCTTTGTTGTTAGGGGGAGTTGCGATGGGGGCATATAATATGGTTACAAATGGATCGCGACAACGAGAACTTTGGATTTTGCTTGGTATAATTACTGCTTACTCTTCTTTCTCAAACTGTGCTTTGTTATTTGCAGATTCTGAAAATACGAATAGTAATTAGTTTTCGAGCTTCATGAGCTATTGTTGAACTTGGTTTTTTTATTCTCTGATAATTTAAGGTGGCTTGAGAGGGTGATAGAGGTTGTGGTGAAATCGTACGAGTTCCTAATAGTTATGATAAAAATTGGCAGATTCTTTGCCAATGATAAGCATATATAATGTAGGCTAAGTTGAAAGAGCAATATGTCCAAGGTCTTGATTCAATTATTATTAATTGTGGCTGGTTCAGCTATCAATTTCGGGTTGCCTGTATTGTTTGGGATAGAGGAATACGGTCGATTTTTAAAATCTGCTGTATTAGTACTGATTGTTCATCGAGTCATAGATATTTTAAATGAACCGTTGCTGTCTGTCTCATCAAAAGATGAAATCTTTCTTTATGCGGTAGCTAATTCATTGTTATTGCTTTTCCTCGTTGGAGGGGGAAGATTATTTTTTAATTTTGAAATTGACTTCTTTTTGCTTTTTCCATTGCTCCTATCGGGATGCTATTCTATTTTTTTGTTTCGGTCTGAAAAATTATCAGCTTTGAAAGGGTATTTGTTATGCTATTTGACTATATTTGCTTTTTTAGCTCTCTTTGTTAAAGGGGGGGGGCAAATTTCTGTAAGTAGATATCTGCAAGTACTCAGCTATGTTAGTGTTGGGGTGAGTCTTATTTTTATTGAGGCTCCAACAAGTTGTAAAATTGATATGCAAATGTTTTTCACCTGCTTAAAACGTTTTCCAATAGGTCTTGGGGTTGGTCTTTCAACTTTATTTTTTTCTTATCTTCTCATTTGGGCAAGTAAGAGTTATTTAGCGGATAGTGAGTTAAGCGGGCTTAAGATTCTTTTTGCGGGGCTTCAAGCTAGCCTCATGTTATATCCAATGAGTATGAAGCACGTTCAGCAGAGTTTTTTAAAAAACAAGTCTTCAAGTCTTCTTCCTCAACTTCTTTTTTCTATGATATATTTTTTGTTAATATCTATCGTTTTAACTTTACTAGATTTTTTTGCAAGAAGATATTTCTTTTTAAATTTGCCGAAAGCTTTTTTCATGTTTCTTTTACCTGCTATCCCTGTTTTCTTTTTAGTTATTTTGTTAGAGCGTTTTTTAATAACAAGAAATCAGATGAAGCTCCTTGCTATTACAAGTGCTGCCTTTTTTCTTCCAACGTGCTCCTATGTCTTTATTGAGAGTGTTCCGTTGTCAGGATTATTGCGTATGTCCTATTATTTACTGGTTTGTTATGGGGGAGTATTGACACTCTACGCCGCACGTTTTTGTGAAGAGAAGAAAGGGCTGTTGAGTTTAGTTGGAATAACGTTATTGATATTGAGTGGGACATATGGCTCTACTGGGTTTACCACACTTATTTCCTATATCTTTCTTGTAGTTTTTCTAGCTCTTTTTTTGAAAAACAAATTTTACTTCTCTTTTAAGATGCTTCTAAAAAAATAATAAAAAGTTTGGGCAGATGATTGCTAAGCAATCTAACAAGAAAAAGTATGAACTATCGACAGTAGAACACTAATTTTTTGAAAGGCCAAAATGGACACTTGATCTGAAGCATTGTTTGTTTGGTAATCTATATACAAAATGGTGAGCTAAGTTTCATAGATAGTGATGGCATATGAAAAAGTTAATGCGTAAAAAAAACTAAAAGAATATATGCGCAGAATTGTAAAAGGGGCTTGAAGTATTTCGTGTAGTTCCTAAAAAAATATGAGGGCACCCCGTCGTTAAGAGATGTTTAAGATTTGTGGGCTGTCCTTTCATCATCTGGGCCAGCTACTGCTATGTCTTATTGTAGATAAGAATGGTGTGAAGGCTAGTGGGGCTCGGGTTAAAATAGAGTGAGTTCATTACAAGCTGGTCATGGTTTTCTGAAATAAACATCCTGTGTCTATTATATTAATAAGTTTTACTTAACCTGTAACTGCAGGTACAAACATGAGATGATTCTAGATGATCAAAATATTTTAAATAATTAACACTACTTAACGTTAGGTAGCTTTAATGGTGAGAGAATTGTGTTTGACATAAGAAGGTGTACTAGCCAGCATATTGATGATGTTGTGCAAATTCATTTAGATGCTTTTACTAATTTTTTTTTGACTCGTCTTGGCAGATCGTTTTTAAGACAGTTATATCTTGCATTTCTCCGTGACGATGCAGCTAGTTGCTTTATTGCATTAGATAGTAAAAAAACAGTAGTTGGCTTTATTGCAGGGACAAATACACCAGATCTTTTTTTTAGAAATTTATTGTTATTCAATTGGCATAAATTTTTGTGTGCTTCTTTAACTTTGATGATTCATCATCCGATAACAGTTGGACGTAAGTTATTGGGAGCAATTTTTTATCGTGGAGATTTTCACGATCTTCCTTTTAAAGAATTATCGCTGATTAGTAGTTTTGCTGTGGATCCAAAAGTGCAAGGGAAAGGTTGTGGGCAAGAATTGCTTGCAGTTTTTGAAAACTGGACTCAGGCACATGGAGGCAAGGGGGTGTACTTGCTTACTGATGCAAGTGATAACACAAAAACAAATCAATTTTACTTGAAAAATGGCTTCTTGCTGAACGACATTGTAAAAAAAAGTGATGGTCGTGAAATGAATAGATTTGTAAAGAAGTTTTTGTAGGTAGCAGTATGGAATTTTTACCTTTTGCTCTTCCTGAGATAGGTGAAGAGGAAATAAATGAAGTTGTTGAGTGTCTTCGTTCTGGCTGGATAACTACTGGTTCACGCGCAAAACAATTTGAACAAGAATTTGCGGACTATCTAGGAAATAATGTACAGGCACTAGCTGTCAACTCAGCTACCTCGGGTTTGCATTTAGCCTTAGAAGCTCTTGGAGTTCGAGAAGGCGATGAGGTTATTCTTCCTTCTTATACTTTTACATCAACTGCAGAAGTTGTTCGTTATTTGGGTGCAACACCTGTTATTGTCGATGTTGATGAAAGTACTTTTAATATTTCTGTAGAAGCGATTAAAGCAGCAATTACTCCTAATACCAAAGCTGTAATGCCTGTACATTTTGCTGGGCTTGCTTGCGATATGGAGGCTATCATCCAGCTTGCAAGAGAGCATAATTTATTTGTAGTTGAAGATGCGGCTCATGCTTTTCCATCAACAAGTGGTGGCAGTTTGGTTGGTGCGCTTGGTACTGATGCAACGGTTTTTAGTTTTTATGCCAACAAAACAATGACAACAGCTGAAGGCGGTATGCTTGTATCCAAGCGTAGTGACGTGATTGAGCGAGCTAAGATCATGCGTTTGCATGGGATAAGTCGTGACGCTTTTGATAGGTACCGCTCAGAGGCGCCTTCTTGGTTTTATGAGGTGGTAGAACCTGGGTATAAATATAATATGCCTGATGTTTGTGCGGCAATTGGCATACATCAGTTGAGAAAAATAGATCGTTTTCAGAAAAAACGTCAGGAACTCGCTGTACGATATGATAGTCTGTTGAAATCTTTTCCCGTAGTTATTCCTCCAAAAGCTGTGCCGGGTGATAAGCATGCATATCACTTATATCCAATCAGAATAAAAGAAGAAGCTGGAATTTCTCGTGATGAGTTTATTCAGGAGATGAGCAAGCAAAAGATCGGTTGTTCTGTTCATTTTATACCACTTCATCGCCAACCAGTTTGGCGTGATGGGTATAAGCTGACAAGGGAAGATTTTTCCGTTGCAGAACGTCTTTTTAATTCGGAGGTATCAATTCCTCTTTATACTAAGATGAGAGAGACAGATCAGTTACGAGTAGTTGATGCAATGAAAAAAGTGTTTGGATGTTAAGCATGACAGTTAAACGATGTTTTGACTTATTATGTTCTTCTGTTGGGTTGTTGGCGCTGTCTCCTTTTTTTTTAATAATAGCTTTTAGGATAAAGAGGGATTCTTTCGGTCCTGTTTTTTTTAGACAAGAACGGGTTGGAAAAAATGGTGTCCCTTTTAAAATTCACAAATTTAGGACAATGATTGTCGATTCTGAAATGCAAGGACGTTTGACTGTAGGAAAGGATTCTCGCATTACAGCATCAGGGCATTTTTTACGTAAATACAAACTAGATGAACTTCCTCAGCTTATTGATGTATGGCGAGGTGATATGAGTTTGGTAGGACCGCGTCCAGAAGTGCAAGAGTTTATAAATTGCTATTCTGACTCTGATCGACGGATAATACTTTCAGTCTTACCTGGAATTACCGACCTTGCATCGATTAGTTTGGTAGATGAAAACGAACTCCTTACTAAATATGATGATCCACATTCAGCATACGTGAATATTTTATTGCCAATGAAACGTGATTACTATCTTGATTATATAAAAAAACAATCTTTTCTTTTTGATTTAAAGATTATTTTCTTAACTTTTTATAAAGTGTTACGTTTTTCTTAATGTTCTCATTTTTGAGAAAGAATTAATGTGACGTTGTTTCTATAGTGTGTCTTGGAATAGTGATTATTTTCTTATTATTGTAGTTTTTCAAGGATGAATTGTCTATGTTTCCACAAATTACAATGAGGCTTGTCGCATTAAGTCGAGTTCATAAAAAGACGTTAATGCTGTTCGCTGATTTAATTCTTATTCTATTTTCTTTGTGGGGAGCATGGGCGTTACGTTTGGGTGAGCTTTGGCCAACTGATCTGACAAGTTCTATTTTACTTTTCCCATTACTTGTTTTTGGAAGCATGATATTTTTTGTTCGGTTAGGGTTATACCGTGCAGTGATTCACTTTATGGGAATTAAGGCTATTCGCACTATTGCGTTGGGTGTGTGCGTTTCTAGTTGCCTTTTGTTTTCCTTAGTATTTATTTTGCGTATAGAGAGCTTTCCTCGTTCTGTTCCTTTTATCTATGGGTTACTATTGTTTGTTTGCGTAGGTGGTAGTCGTTGGGCGGTACGTATTATGTATCATCACTTACGTTTTCAAAAGCATGCTAAGGATCCAGTAATTATTTATGGAGCTGGTGAGGCCGGTTTTCAGCTAGCCAAGAGCTTGATTTCAGGTGAGGATTTCTTTCCGAGTGCTTTTTTGGATGACGATAAAGCACTTCATGGTTGTACTGTTCATGATGTAAAAGTCTATGATCCAGAGATGTTAAGTGATCTTGTTTTGTTGACGAAAGCAAAACGAGTGCTTTTGGCTGTTCCGAGTGCAACCCAAGAAGAACGAAAAAAGATTTTGGATAAGCTTGATGGTTATCCACTCCTAGTACAAACAATTCCTTCTCTTGAGGCAATTGTTTCAGGTGCGGCAATGCCTAATCAACTTCAGGATGTTGATGTGGAGGACTTATTAGGTCGTGATCCTGTCCCACCAAAGGAAGATCTTTTTTCTGCCTGTATTAAAGGAAAAAATGTATTGGTTACTGGTGCTGGAGGATCAATTGGGTCAGAATTATGCAGACAAATTGTCCATGCAAACCCAAATGTCTTGGTATTGTATGAGCTGACAGAGTTAGCACTTTATACGATTGACCAAGAGCTTCGAGGATTGCTTAAGGAATTAAAAAATAATTCGATTCAAATAATTCCAGTTTTGGGATCCGTACGTGATCGGGCAAGATTAAATGAAGTTTTTATAAGGTATAATATTAATACGGTATACCATGCTGCTGCGTATAAACATGTTCCTCTTGTAGAAGGCAATGTTTTTCAAGGTATTAAGAACAATATTTTTGGAACAAAAATTTTAGCTGAAGCCGCAGAGCAGGCAGGGGTTAAAAACTTTGTCTTGATTTCAACCGATAAAGCTGTTCGTCCAACAAATGTGATGGGGGCTACGAAGCGTACTGCAGAGTTAATTTTGCAAGCTATGGCAGCTAATGGATCTAATACCGTATTTTCCATGGTCAGATTTGGAAATGTGTTGGGTTCATCAGGGTCGGTTGTGCCATTATTTAAAAAGCAAATAGCAAGTGGCGGTCCTGTTACAGTTACTCATGAAGATATTACCCGTTATTTTATGACGATTCCCGAAGCTGCTCAGTTGGTTATTCAGGCTGGTGCAATGGGAGTAGGCGGTGACGTGTTTGTTTTGGATATGGGCAACTCAGTAAAGATACTCGATATGGCCCGCAGGATGGTGTTACTTTCGGGAAAAACTATTAAGGATGCTGAACAGCCCAATGGTGATATTGAAATCTCTGTTGTTGGGTTGCGTCCTGGTGAAAAGCTATATGAAGAATTGTTGGTTGGTGATAACGTCCAAAAAACGGAACATCCTAAGATAATGCAGGCACATGAGGATCTTCTTTCTCTCGAAGTTTTAGAAGAAAAACTGTCTAAGTTTGAGATGCTTGAAGTTGAAAATGACTGTCTAGCCGCTCGGAATTTGCTCCAAGATATTGTCTGTGGATTCACCCCGACTTCTCCAATTGTTGATTCGTTGTATAATCCTACGAAGCAGGTAGCCTAACTTCCTGAAAGGTATAAATCAGGTCTAAGTTTTTCTGATTCTTATGTCCCTAATGCTGAATGTGTTTTTTAGCTCCTTGTGAATAAAGGAATAAGCAGTCCTTGCTGTCTGTTACACCTGCCCTTCACGCAGGCGACAGGGGTTCAAATCCCCTTGGGGACGCCAAAGTAAATTAAGCTCTTACACGCAAGTGTAAGAGCTTTTTTGTTTTTATGCGCTCGGTACGTTTCTTTTATAACGGGCAGCCTTGCGGTTAGAAGCTGTGAATCTCTTTTGGCCGTGTACTAAGTAACGACGTTACGCGACTAAAGAGTCAATTGTTCTAGACTCTCTACCTATGTTTTTCCCTTCTCCCCTAAGGTACTCTTCAAGGGCCATGCAGAGTTGATCGGGACAGGAAGAGGATTTTTTACCGCATGGTATGCCTGATAGTATTGCAATGACGTCTTTGATTTTCATTCCCTGCACGAGACGGGAAATGCCCTCGAGGTTGCCGGGACATCCTCCGACAAAATGTAGTGAGCTAATAGTGTTATCTTCAATCTCAAATAGAATTTGTTTGGAACAGACTCCGTGGGGGGTATATGTAAACACTTTGAAACCTCATATCTATATGTTTTAAAAGAGTGAGAACTTAGGAAAAATGTCAGCTGAAAAACCAATGTGTTCCTTCGCGGCATACAAGAGCGCAATCTTAATAATCAAAGTTATCATGCACCGGCTACATTCTATGCAGATGTCGTCTATGGTCTTCTAGTTTGCACTACTGGTTTTTATCGCAGACTTTTTTATTCATGATCAAATGGTAGTTAGGCTGTGGCTTCAGCATTCCCGAATATGCGATTTGTAAAATTTACATACCAAGCGGCGGATTGAACTTGAATGATGTACGCCAATGCGACGACAAGTGCTGCCTCCGATCCTTGCTCCCCGAACGCATTAATAGCTATGGCAAGAGCGATGGAAAGGTTGCGCATAACTGAACCATACACCATGGCTATAGCATCCCCTCTTGAGAGTAGGGCCTTGCCGGTAAACGTACTGATCGTGTAGTTAACACCATACATAAGTAGCAAAGGAATAAGGATTGTAATCAGAAGTTGAGGTGTTGCGGCGATGGTTTCGCTTTTTAGCGCCATGGCTATGAATACAATTCCCAGCACTCCGATGGTGGAAAGACCCGGGAATTTAGGTGCTAATACTTTCTGGAATTTTTCTTGACCGTATCTTTTGACCAGAAAGCGTTGCGTGAGGTAGCCGAAAAGCATTGGCAGAAACACGATAAAAAAGATTTGTCGCATAACGGATAGAATATTTACTTCAATGGAAGCGCCCATGAGAGCTTTCACATAAAGTGGGGTGGCGATAGAGCCCAGTGTTAGGCCGATAACAGTCATCTTCACTGCGGCGGCCATGTTTCCTTTGGCAAAACCTGTCCATGAAATGGTCATGCCACTGGTAGGAACAAGCCCAGCAAGAAGTAGCCCAAGCGCCATATACGGCTGTTCGGCAAAGAAGACCCGTCCTAAGCCGTAAGCAAGAAACGGAACTATACCAAAGTTAAGGACTTGGGCAATAAGCTGGGCTTTGCTGTCCCCGCCTTGAAAGACGGATCGAATCCGTAACGTTACCATCATGGGATAAACCATGAGGAAGGTGAATGGGATAATAAGCCCTTTGAGCCCTGTCGAAGAGAACAATAGGCCATATATAAAACCCGCCACCATCATGATCGGAATGGCGATAACCAGCCTTTTGTTGATGAATGCGAAAATTTTCCACATAAGAGAATCCTTTAATACGGTTGAGTTGTGGCGTCTCCATAAAAAACTGAAGCCCATCGTTTACTCATGGTATAGTAAAAGGCGGCGGGCTGGACATTGATGTGTATCAACGCATAGAAACTTCAAAACGTTCACCCAAAGCATCTTAAGCCAGACGTTTCATTTCAATACGTTTTGCCGTTGTTATCAGAAGTGTGAACAGCACAAGGTGGTTTCCCTTTTTGCAGCTGCCTTTAGGACCTTTAGTATGTCTTCTAGTGGCGGCATGTCTGTGCTCTTTTTTTGTAGCCGTTGTCTTAGGGAGTCTACAGAAAGGGGGTGTTACCTGTTGCCTATCCTCAAATTTGATACGAGGATTTCGGAATAAGACTATGAATAAAAAAGCTCTTACGAAGTTCTTCGTAAGAGCTTTTTACAACTCTACCTGAAGTTGTAGTCAGGTGAAGTTCATTGGTGAATCAGCAATGGGGTATTGGGGTATTCAATGCTGATTATGTGCCAGCTGTTATTTTTTGGTACCATAACAGCAAATAGCGAGAAGCGATTCTTCTTGCTGCCTTGAAGAAAGAATCACTGCTTGAAGAGGTTTGTGCTGAATAGGAGTATTGCCTCAAACAAGGGCTGATAACGAAGTTGATAAGGGTACATCTCAGGTTATCAGCAGGTTATAGACAGTGCCGCAGCGGGTAACTACAACACGTTGTCAACTGGGGAACAGGCTAAACACATCACAGATTACTTTGTGCGTAACCTTTCTTTCGTAAATATTGTAAAATATATTTTGAGTGAGTGAGCTTTAGTCTGTTTTTGGGCGTTATACTAAATCAGCTGTAACTTTTTGTAAAATTTGTAACCGTTTTTTGTTTCTATGTTGAGATAGCGAGAAGTTGTGAAAGCATATATTTGTATATATGCAACTTCAGCTGCCACGGATATCTAGTGGATATGAAATTGAAAGCACAAGGCTGGTAGTCGTAAACTGTTGCTCTGTAGTGATTCAATAGGACAACCAGCATAAGGAAGTTCAAGACGTTAAGGAAACGATATGACAAAATTACCATCAAGCATTTTTAATGACGTAATTGGTCCGGTCATGGTCGGCCCGTCCAGTTCTCATACCGCCGGTCCTGCCCGTATCGGCTTCCTCGCTGGGCAACTTTGTGGTGGAAGGGTTTCCCGTGTGAAGGTGACATTTGAAACGAGTGGTTCCTTTGCCATGACATATAAGGGGCAGAAGTCTGATCAAGGATTGGCCGCAGGATTGTTGGGGATGCTCCCGCAGGATCCACGTCTGTCTGATGCTCTTTCTCTTGTTAAAGCAGAAGGAATTGAGTTGTCCTTTGAAGTGAAAGACTTTGAAGCTGTTCATCCTAACACTGTCCTGCTGGAGCTAGTTAATGAGGCTGGAGAAAGTGTCTCAGCTAGCGGTTTGTCAATTGGAGGCGGCTGTATTGAACTGAATGAAATAAACGGGTGCTCAGTTTCATTGGCTGGAGACTATTACGAACTTGTGATCCTAGAGTGCGGAAGTAATGTTTCTTTTATGAAGGAGAGATGCCGTGATGTGGAATCGGTGTTACGTGATGCTGGTATTACCATCCATGGTAATAATATAAGCGAGAACGGAAAAGATGGTGATAACTCGCGGGGTGTTATCGTTATCCATACACGTAAGCCTGTTCCACAGAACCTGCTGGAGACAATAAAAGACCGGAGTGGTGGTGCCGGTGTGCGTATAATTACTCCGGTAATGCCTGTGCTTGCTTCCGCTAACTGCGAGGTTCCGTTTACCCGTGCTGCCGCAATGCTGGATTGGTGCGCAGAACATGATGCACCGGTATGGGAAGCTGCTGCTTTGTATGAGGCTGCTCGTGGAGGTGTGGAAGCCTCTGACGTCTTAGAAATGATGAAGAGCATCATTCAAGTGATGGAAGAGGCCGTAAAAACAGGCTTGGCCGGCGATTTCACCATGAAAGGTTTTTTGACACCTTCTGCAGGAAAGCTTCATGAGGCTGTGATGAAGAGGATGTTTATACCAACCGGTATACTGGACATGGCTACAGTGATATCCGTGGCTGTGATGGAGCTTAATGCCGCGATGGGTTGTGTTGTAGCTGCTCCAACTGCTGGTTCGTGCGGGGTGTTGCCCGCAGCTGTGTTCAGCATGCTTGATCACCTCAATGTTCCGGAAGATACGAGGTTGGAGACCGCAGCGAAGGCTATGCTCACTGCCGGACTTATCGGTGTGTTCATTAATGAGCAGGCAACCTTTGCGGCAGAAGTGTGCGGCTGTCAGGCCGAGTGCGGTTCTGCAGCCAGTATGGCCGCTGCAGCTTTGGTTGAAATGGCTGGGGGTTCCCCTGAAGCAGCTTGTAATGCTGCAGCATTAGCTATGCAGAACTCATTGGGGCTTATTTGTGATCCTGTGGCAGAACAGGTGGAAGTACCGTGTATTAGCCGAAACGTAGCTGCCGTCAGTAACGCTGTAACAGCTGCCAATATTGCCATGTTCGGATTTCGTGGCACATTGCCTCTTGATGAAGTTATTTGCGCTATGTGGGAGGTGGGAAATGCGTTGCCTGATACCTTGCGTTGCACTGGTAAGGGTGGTTTATGCACGACCCCTTCGGGAATCAGGCTTAAGGAAGAGGTAGACAAAAGAAGGTTTGACTCTTAGTCGGGACGGACAGTCAGACATGAATCCATTCATTGACTTCATTGTTGATGTCAAAAAACCCCCTGCATCAAATGATACAGGGGGGGAAGTCAGAGCGTGTCTCTCTCGTCAGTATATCACTCTGCCGTATAACAAAGTGTATTCTTTTGAAGATCTAAGAGCTGGCGTATTACGCTGACTTTGTAGGGTTTTTTTTGATAATGTTGATAAGTGGTGGCACGAGCAATAGGAAGGTAATGAACCATAACGCGAGCGCTTGCGGGCTTTCGAAGAAGATAGCTGCGCTGCCTCTGCTCATGATAAGGGCCTGTGCAAAACCTGTTTCGGCAATGGGGCCAAGAATAAGTCCAAGAATAAGTGCCCCAAGAGAAAAACCTGTTTTGTGCAGGAGTACAGCTCCAATACCGAAGAGTAGGCACAGGAATACATCAAGCACGCTGTTGTTCATTGAGTAAGAACCGAGAACTGAAAATAGGCAAACAACAGGAATCAACAACTCAGTAGGAGTGAGCGCTATTTTTGCAAAGTACGGTGCCATGTACAGTCCCAGAATTAAAAATACGATATTGGCAATAAAGAGTGAGAATATAAAGGCGTAGGTCATGGAACCATAGGTGGTGAACAGTTCTGGCCCTGGAATGAGACCATGTACTAATAAACCGCCGAGTAATGCTGCGGCAACACTGTTGCCCGGAATGCCGAGGGTAAGAGTAGGTACTAGGGAACCACCAACACAACCATTGTTGCCTGCTTCAGCAGCAGCAATGCCTTCCGGATTACCTTTGCCGAACATTTCCGGTTTCTTGGAACGTCTTCTTGCGATGTTGTAGGAAAGAAACGCTGCAATGGTCGCGCCTTCACCAGGTAGAATTCCTACAAGAGTACCGGTAAGTGAACCGATGCTGATGTATTTGAAAATTCCTTTTGGAAGAGGTTCACGCTTGATTTCGGTAACAAGGTCAGCATCTTCTACAACACTTTTTTTCCCGGTGAGTGTAAGCATTTGTGAGATAGAGAACATGCCTATGAGTACCGGCATAAACGCAACACCATCATATAAATCTGTCAGACCTGCAGTGTAGCGCAGCATGCCTGAGATAGGGTCTGTGCCGACAACCGCAATGATCAAACCGATCACACCTGAGATAAGGGATTTGATCAGGCCGGTTTTTTCATCAGCCATGGAAACAAGCCCTGCGAGGCCGAGGAGCGCAAGCAGAAAATACTCAGGTGGTCCAAATGTGAGTGCAAATTTGGCTAAGATTGGGGCCAGAATTAATAAGATGAGTGTTGAAAAGATGCCCCCAACGCAACTTGCAATAACAGAAACTTTAAGTGCTAAGCCCGCACGGCCCTGCTGCGTCATAGGGTAGCCTTCAAGTGCGGTTGCGACTGCTGCTGGCGTGCCTGGTGTACGCAGAAGAATTGCAGGAATTGATCCGCCGTACATAGCTCCGCAGTACACCCCACCCATAAGAACAAGGCCTATAAGCGGGTCAAGGGTAAAGGTGACAGGGATGAGCAGGGCAACAGCCATAGTTGCAGTCAGCCCCGGCATCCCACCGATTGCTACCCCGGACACAGTGCCGAGAAGCACTGCAAGTAATGGCATAGGCGCCATCAGGGAAAAGAGTGATTCTAAAATCATGCGATGTATCCTTATCCGAACAAGCTACTTGTCGGTAGAAAAACTCCAAGCAATTTTCCGAAAACAAGATAGACGAAAAGTAGAATTCCTACAGTTGTTAGACTTATCGTCACAGGCTTTCGTGCTCCAAGCAGAAGCATAGCTACGGGGAGAAAAATTGCTGATGCCAAGTAGAACCCTAATAGTTCAAACGAGGCAGCGTAGAGGAATAGCAGGATGCACAGTCCCCAGAAACGCCGAGGCGCTTCTGCCATGTTAAGAGGTGCTTTCTGTTTTTTTTGCTCTTTGTTTTTTGCTTTTGAAGTGAAAAACAGTTCAGCCATGCATAAGATGCCAAGGCAAATTGCCAGAAAGCGAACATACGCGGCTGTCGAGCCTTGGACGAATTTTGGGTACGCTGCGGTGCTGTTATGAAGCAGCACCGCAAGTACCAAAAATCCGCCGAGAAGTAATAACTCAGCAAATCTCTTTGTCATATGTTGTTACCAAGGGTTTTTGTCGTAGAAATACTGTGTTTCTTTCTGGAGGCCTTCAAGGTATGCACGATAGTCTTTGCCGGACATTGGCTGGCGGCTGAAAACGTTCTTTTTGCAGTCAGCAATGAAGTCAGGATCGCTGTTAACTTTAGCGAGAAGATCGTCAAGCTTGGCAAGAATGGCTTTATCTGTTTGTGCTGGAGCAACGAATCCGCGGGTTGCAGTCATGTTTACATCATAACCCTGTTCAGCAGCTGTTTTTACCTCAGGGAGAACGTCGGAACGTTGTGCATTGAGGATAGCAATTACACGAGCGGTGCCAGCTTTGTGCTGTGCCTGCATCTGGGAAAGGTTCATAAAGCTTGCATCAGCGTGGTTGCCAAGAATCAACGCTTTCTGCTCTGTAGAGCCTTTCGTAGGGAGAAGGTTAAACGTTAAGCCAGTTGCATTTTCAAATTTTTTGGCGGCAATAAAGTCATCGGAACCGATGCCGTTAACGGCAACTGTCATTGGAGTTTCTTGTGCTTTGTTGATGAAGCCCGCAAGATCGGTGATTGGGCTTTCTTTAGGAACAGCGATGAGTAAAGGATCGTCTACAACGTTGCCTATGATGTGGAAGCTGTCGAGAGTGTAGCGAGCACGCTTGGAGACAATGTGAGATACAACCTGTGTGGTGAAAACTAAGCCGATTGTGTAGCCGTCATTTTTAGCACGGGCGATTGCTTCAAAACCTTTCTGGCCACCAGAGCCTGGAATATCCTGAACTACAAAGTCTGCGTCACTCCAGTACTTTTTGGCAGCATTAATAAAAATGCGGGCAGTGGTATCGGTTGATCCGCCAGCTTTGGATGGAACAATGATAGTGATAGGTTTGTTTGGGTATTCAGCCATAGCATACATAGGGAATGCAAAAACAAGTGCCATGAGAAATGCTAAGAGTTTTTTCATTACGTACTCCGTGCGTTGTGTGCGGCGAGCTGCCGCCGGTTGACGAATACAGCCGGCAATCCATCAACCGGCAGAATCGTAATTTAACAAAAAAAAAGAGCGTTACTTACTGCTCCTCCTTTCCTACCGTGTGAAGATTTTTTCACGGTACTTTTATATATCAAGTATTGTGCCATCGAATGGTAAAGCTATAGTTCACTAATTTTGTTGTAAATAGTTCGTATTTTTCTTTTCCTTATCAAATTGTTGTGGGTCATTTCTGACACAAAATGTTCTAAAGTGACTCATTTTGTTGTGAGCAACATTTGTTACTTTATGTGCTTGCGTCTTTAGGTTTAGAACTTTGTGGAAAGATATTCAGAAAACGCTATAACGTTCTTGGTTGAGTAGAGTACAAGACCAACAACAGGCGTGTTATTGACCCGCTATAGAAAAATTTTTATAATTTTTCCCGATTGTTATGATGCGTTGTTTTTCAAGTGTCTTACGTGACCCATGCCCTGATGCAGGGACATTGTTTCTTCTGATTTGCGGTACTATCTGGAGGTACATAATGTACGCTGGCTTCTTAAAGGAAGTTCGATATGTCTGCCGGGGGGTGCTTGGCGTTGCTTGTGTCCTGTTCCTTTGCGGGGCGTTTCCCCCTGCGGTAAAAGCTGTCCAATTGTCGCGTCTGCAAATAATTACTTCTTATCCTCCTCGCTTCTACGAACCGTTTATAGAACGGTTTCAATCTCTCCATCCTGAAATAAGAATTTCTATTCTTAATAAAAAAACGACATCCGCAGTCGCAGAACTGTTGCGGGGAAATAATCGAAATTTTGATGTGTTCTGGTCCTCTTCTCCAGACTCGTTTGAGATTTTGAAGCAAGCTAAGATGCTGAGACGCACAGAACGTATTCGACAGCATAAAGCAATAGCCGTTGAAGGGTTTTCTGTGGACGACCCCGACGGCTATTTTTACGGTTTTGCGTTGTCCAGCGTGGGGTGGATGTGGAACGATTCATACTTGAAAAAAGAAGATATTGATGCCCCGAAGTGCTGGGAAGATTTTGAAGATTCGAAATATTATAGCCATGTTGTCATGTCGACTCCTTCACGATCCGGAACCACGCATCTTATTGTAGAAAGTATTTTACAAAAGATGGGATGGGAAAAAGGTTGGGCGTATTTGCTGCGTATGTCCGGAAATCTTGTGACTCTTTCTGCCCGAAGTTTCAGTGTGACAGAAGGAGTTAAGAGCGGACTTTATGGTGTAGGGCTGGTAATTGACATACTTGGCCGTGCACCCGATGCAAAAAATGTCAGGTTTCGGTACGGCGAGCCAGCCCCCCTTATTCCGGCGGGAATCGGTGCATTAAAGAATGGTAAAAATTCTTCTGAAGCAGAGAGCTTTATCGATTTTATGTTGTCACCGGATGGGCAGGCTCTTCTGCTTAAGCCGCAGATACGCCGTTTGCCAGTTGCTCAGCAGATGTATAACAGCGGTGAACTTGCGCAGTCTCAATTGTTCAAGATGATTAAGGAAGGCAAGTCGAAACCGTATGATGCTTATCTTTCGCAGTTGCGATACAACCTTGTGAATCATTTGTTTGAAGAATTTATTACATATAAGTTGTTAGAGCGTCGTCAGCTTTGGAAGCGTTTGCTTTCTTTAGAAAGCCAGTATGCAGCGGATGATCCGTCTTTTGTTTCTGTAAGGAATGAGGTCTACCGTCTGCTTAGTGAGATTCCTGTAACTGAAGAACAAAGCCATGATCCTGTTTTTAATGCAATATTCTTTAATTCATTTACAGGAACACCTAGAAGCCCGGAACAACAGCGGCAGATAGAGCGGTGGCAGCAATTTATGAAAAAGCGGTTGAAAAAAGCCAACGAGCTGTTGGATACAGTGCATAGAACACAATGATACCATCGTTTTTTACTAAATTAGGCATTTGGGAACGACTGCTTCTTGCCTTTAGTGCAATTGCGGGAATGACTGTCTTAGCAGTACTGACTGCACTTTTCCTTTTGGAGAGCTCCAGTGAAATATTCGCGACCATCACAGAAAAAAATCTACCGGAATTAGCGCAAGTAGCTGACATGGCTGAGACCGGTGGACAAATTATAGCTATTGCTCCTAACCTTGTCTCAGCACCCGATGTAGAAACTCAAAAACGGATACGCGCCGATCTGGATTTACTTTTGCTGCAATTTAGTCGCGAGGTAGATCTTCTTGAGCATACAACTCCCAAGCTTCGTCGTGAAATTGATGACCTCCTTGACCACCTGAAAGACAATTTATTTTCATTACAAATTGTTGTTGCGGATCGTTTACGGCAGGAGAAACGTCTTCAAAAGCATATGGAGCGCCTGCGCTGGCTTTATTCTGATATGCTTGAGGAGATTGAGCCACTCAGTCAGGATTTAAACTATAATCTTGATGCTGATATTGATCGAATCCGTCACGCGGCCGGACAAGGTAAAAAAAATATCTCTTCTGCCAGACTTCGTTCCAACCGTCGCTTTAAAAAGGTTGTTGATCGTATTGGAAGTAATGGTGATTTGTTAGTCAGTCTGCTGTTGCAGGCTTCGTCAGCACAAACGGGCACCCATATTGATAACTTGGCTGCACTTGCAAACGATACTATTGCTTCTTTGCGCTTCAATTTAAAACATTATTCTGATGAAGCGAGCGCACTCACATTACGTCAGGTGTTTTCAGAGGTGCTTGCTAGGGCAGAAGGTGCAGATGGCGTTTTTGCCTTAAAGAAAAGAATTATTGCCAACAATATTAAAGGGCAAGAGATCCTTTCTGAGAACGCAAGAATTGTTGGAGAATTGCGTACTGCAATCAAAAAAGTTGTAACACGCACGCAGGGTGAAGCTCTTAGTGCTGCCGCTGTTACCAAGCATAAGTTGGAGCGTGCCCGGTGGGCACAGCTAGGGTTAGTATTTTTTAGTTTGGTTATTGCGGCCTGCGTTTTGTGGTTTTATGTACGCGGCAGTATTGTGGCGCGGCTTAATGCTTTGGCGAGTAGTATGGAAGCCATTTCCGGAGGAGATCTACAATACTGTGTTCCGGAAGCTGGTGATGATGAGATTGGAAAAATGGCTGCGGCGTTGCGTATTTTTCGTGATACAGCTCGGGAAGTAGAAGAAGCAAATGCGCAGGTCATTATCGATAACGCTGCTGTGGGGTTGATCATTGCAGATCCTGATGGGGTAATCCGCTTCTTTAATTCCATGGCCGTTAGTTTGTTTGACGCTGAACCGCAAGTGATGATGGGACAAAGTATTTTCTCTTTCGTGCCAACATCTGAACAACGCTTGTTCAGTGATGCTTGTTCCTTGGCATTTAACAGTGCAGATGATGAGCAAGTCGTTGCTGTGTACCAAGGTGTAAAACGTGATCACTCTGAATTTCCGATAGAAGTGGTTATCCGCCCTATTCAGCAGCGGGCTCGACGAAGTTTGATGATTACTCTTCACGATGTGACAGAACGCGAAAAGGCACAGGAGTTATTGCAGGAAAGGGTAAGAGAGAAGACCGACCATCTGCATTGTATAAATGTCAAACTTCGACAGGAAGTTAAAGAGCGTCGCAGGGTACAGGACGAGTTGGTGCAGGCCGGGAAGCTTGCAGCACTTGGACAGCTCTCAGCGGGAATTGCCCATGAACTTAACCAGCCATTGTCAGCAATCCGATACTATCTGCACAATGCCCGGCTACTTATAGAACGCGGGAAGCTTGAACTTCATCAGGAGAATATCGATAAGATAGACGAGCTTAGCGCAAGAATGGCCACGATGATAAATCACTTGAAGAAGTTTGCCCGTCTCCCTTCAAATAAATTGCATCCGGTGGACGTAGTTCCAGTTATTGAACAGTCTCTGGCGTTGCTGAAATCACGGATTGCTGAAGATGATATTATTATCGAGCGGCGTTATGATGAGAAGCCGTATATAATTAATGCAGAAGATATCCGTCTTGAGCAGGTATTGGTTAATATTATTGGCAACGCTATTGATGCGGTAGGGCTGCAAGGCGGTGATGAACGCAGGATTTCTGTTGATGTGATTGAGGCGGGAGAAACTGTTTGTATTGAAATTGTTGATACAGGAACGGGGATACCGCCAGAAGTAAAGGAATCTATCTTTGACCCGTTTTATACGACGAAAGAAGTCGGTAAAGGGCTCGGACTTGGCCTTTCTATTTCTTATAACATTGTGAAAGACATGAAAGGAGAGATTAGAGCTGTGAATGCTGTAACAGGTGGAACGAAGTTCACCCTCTCATTTCAAAAAGCTGTTGGATAATTATGACCCCGATTGGTGAAATATACTTGGTCGATGACGAAATTGAGATTCGGCAGGCTTGTCAGCAGACCTTTGAGCTTGAAGGCTATGCAATTAAAACTTTCAGTTCTGCGGAAGAGGTGTTGCCGCATATTGCCCCCGACTGGTTGGGGGTCGTAATAAGCGATGTTAAAATGCCGGGGATGGACGGGCTTACTCTTTTGAACCGTATTGGGGAAATAGCGTCTGATTTGCCGGTAGTCATTCTCACCGGTCATGGTGATGTCCCTATGGCATTGGAAGCAATCCGTTCTGGAGCGTATGATTTTTTGGAGAAACCGGCACCTCCAGAATATCTGATAGAGGTTGCAAAACGTGCGCTGGAAGCACGCCGCCTTTGTCTTGAAAACCGCAGCTTGAAACAACGTCTTGCTGTTGATTTCGATCTGGAATCTCGGATTCTTGGTTCTTCACCTGAAATACAACGACTGCGCAAGACTGTAAGTTCATTGGCTTCGATTGATGTTGATGTACTTGTTTTAGGGGAAACCGGAGTCGGTAAGGAGCTTACAGCTCGTTCTTTGCATGATTGTGGTAACAGACAAGGTGGAAAGTTTGTTCCGTTGAACTGCTGCGCTATCCCGGAAAGTCTTGTGGAAAGTGAATTATTCGGTCATGAGCGGGGCGCATTCACAAACGCTTCAAGCCGTCGAATCGGTAAAATTGAGTTGGCGCAGGGAGGGACGCTTTTTCTAGATGAAGTGGAGTCTATGCCGCTTGATATTCAGGTAAAGCTGTTACGTGCATTACAAGAACGTGTGATCGAGCGCGTGGGCAGTAACCAGCTTATCCCAGTAGATTTCAGGGTGGTCGCAGCCTCTAAAATAGATCTGCGTGAAGCGGTCAGCAAAGGAACGTTTCGTGAGGACCTGTTTTTCCGGTTAAATGTAGCCCGGGTTAGTGTTCCTCCATTACGCGACAGAGCCGAGGACGTTATGCTGTTGCTTCATCATTTTATGGTTGTGATGGCTGAGCGGTTTAACAAGCCTGTCCCAGATGTTGCCTCCAGCGTAAGCAATCATCTTCAGCAGTACCCATGGCCGGGAAATGTCCGAGAGTTGCGTAACGTTGCCCAGCAGTTGGTTCTTGGTTTACCGCTGGACTTATCATGCGATGAAAATGAGGTTTCTTGTGAAGCTTCTTCTTCTGATATTATTGTTCTTGATGATCTGGTCGAGCATTATGAGAAGCAGCTCATAATCGATGCGTTGGCGCGTAATGACGGGCGCATTGAGAAGACCGCCTTAGATTTGGGTATCCCGCGTAAGCGTCTCTACTTGCGAATGCGTAAGTATGGTTTGCGGAAGGAGTAGGCTTGTATGGAGGTTAGTATGTGTACTCTGTGACTAAGGCTATCCTCCATGCGTCTTCGATATTTAAAATACCCCATGTGCTTTCATCAAGGTCGAGATGGATATACGCGACAGATGGAATAAGTTTCAGTTGTTCGTGCAGGTTAATAGTTCCTTCATAGTTTACTTCCAGCGCAAAATCTTTGTCGGTTAAGTATTTCGCAATATTTGAAGTCGGATTTTCCAAATGTCCGTTTTTCACGATACTGGCATCGTTTGTTCCCCATATCCCGATTACTTTTAGTTGCTGGGTCATCCAGTCAATATAGGTAATATCTTCAAGCACGATTCCGGCAGCAACTTTACCTGTAGCATCAGCAAAACGTTGGCCGCTTTCGTTCGCGTATACATCATCAAACCCGTAGCTGCTGATGAGCCATCCCGCGTTAACAAACGGCATACGTCCGGCACCGTTTTTATAGGCATCACTATCGTCACCAGAGGCCCACCAGCCTATGATACCGGGGGTTATATTTTCAAAAGCGTACGTTGTTACGTAGTAAATCCAAGGCGTAACCTTCTTGTGATTTGGAACTCGAGGATATGTATGTATTTTTAGAGAGTTAAAAATCACGGCCCAATAAAAAGGTGCCAGCCCCCTTAGTACATGATGAAAAGAGATCGGGCTTAATTACTCCACTGTAATTAAGATATTTTTTTATTCTCACGATTCATTGTGTCTAATACTTCTAAGCAGTACTGCCGTATTAATTCGTGACGTTGAGCCTGATTCGCCCGTTTATTTTGGTACATATGGTTGTCTGCCGTTGCTGTCAGGGTGCCAAGTTGGGCAGGGTATGACGCTGTTGCTACACCGAATGAAACAAATAACGAGCCGTTAATATTGTTTTGCTCTTCAACTTTGTTTTTTAATCGGCGCAATGTATCATTAGCGTTTTTGTAGCCTGTATTTGGTAGCAATATCGCAAACTCATCTCCCCCGACCCGGTAAATGCTGTCACTGTCACGAATGCCCCCCGCCAGCATTGTCGAAACTTTTCGCAGGTATTCGTCTCCAAACGTATGTCCTAGTAAATCATTAACAATTTTAAGCCCATCTGCGTCAACGTATATGAGACTTACTGGATAGTCGGCTGTTGTTAGGGAACTGAGTTTTTTGTCAAAAGAATACCGGCTGCGGACAGAGGTTAACGTATCTTTTTTTAAGGTTCTTACTAGCTTTTCTTTTGATTGTTGCAGTTCGTTAATATCAATATGGACTCCTGTAACACGACAAGCTTTACCTTCAGCGTCCCTGCTCGTTACAATGCCTTTTCCCAAAACCCAGATCCAGGAGCCGTTTTTATGTAGAAATCGGTATATGCATTCGAAACTGTCACCATAGTCTGGGCTGTTAATTATCTTAAACTGCAAATCGACCGTGGTTTTATAGTCATCAGGGTGTACTCGCGATGCCCACGAGTCGGCTGTGCCTGGGAATTCTTCTCTACTATAGCCCACCATTTCAAGGTATTTGGGACTATAATATACGTCATTTGTTTGAGCGTCCCAGTCCCAGATGCCATCTTCTGCTGCTTGCAAAGCAAATTTCATGCGCTGTTGCTCATGGTCGATTGCTGCGATACGTTCCTTTTTGATATGAAATCCGCTAATCATTGTGGCTTGTTGTTGAGCATTCCGATGAAGAATATATCCATGAACAACAACAGAAATATATTTTCCACTTTTAGCGCGAATACGGAGTGGGTGTTCATATTGGTTTCCACCATTTGCGGAAGAAACATGGTTGGTATGAACATACCGTATTTTTTCGATATCATCAGGATGGAGTATTTTAATCCAGTCTTTTATTGATGTTGGAAATTCACTGTCTGCATAGCCTAGCTCAGCTAGATAGGAGTCACTGTAATAAAAGGAATCAGCTAATGGTTCCCAATACCACATACCAGTTTCATTTTCTTGAACTGTGCTTTGGTTGACTTTAAAGGGAGATGAAAGAGGCATTATAGAGAGAGAGTTGTGCATGATTACCCTTATAAAAGAAGACGCTGTGAGTCTCCAGATGCTACTATATTAGTTACATCTGGTACGAAGGAGCAAAAGAGAGGAGATAAAGCCCGCTAGCTGATATAAAAAACTAGGTTGTTATTTCTGATTTTTTGTATAGATGGATAGCGCTTCCCCCCCGAGATGCTTTTCACTGCTATTTAAGAGAGCATATACTGTTTAAAATATCGTTATACTCTGTATATTATAATTTGATGTATGCGTAACCTTTGTGCTGTAGGTCAATTATTTCTAATAAACCTGACGAAATAATTTTTACTGTCGGTAGTACCCTGTCAGGTTCAATCTGAAAATCACGCATTGCATTACGGCATACTTTTATTTGTAAGCCAAGATTTGTGAGTTCTGTTAATCTTTGAGCATGAGGGTTCTCTTTAACTAGTAATTTTATACCGGGACCAGTTACCACAAAATATACAGTAAACTTTTGATTTGAAAGTTCTCCGAAATAGTTTTCTATATTCCTGATAGCCATATCAAGTTCAATGTTGCCTTTATCAAAGTGAAACACGACTTCATGATGCATACCTGTTCTGTTTGGATGTACATTATTACGTTTTCTGGTGTGGTAAAATAAGGCGCTGGCTTCCTGGTTTGTATAAAGAATCTGATTAATCAGAGTGTCGTGGAATTGCATGCGGGTAAATCCTCTGCGGATAAAGTAAATTCCAAAAATAAGCATAATGATACTGCCGGATCCGAGAATTGTGAAGATTACTCCTTCTAAATTACTCGATATTTTTGATCCCTTCAGAAGAATGAAAGATATAACCGTCATAGAGAAAGCGCACAGAGCGATGCCGGATCGTAATGTGGTGTGCGCTGTACGTTTTTCTGCAAGTAACAGCGTCAGCTTTTGAAAATCCGTCGGGGCTTTATTTGGTTCGTCATTCATGGGCAGTTGATCCGTAAAAAATGTGTTTGCTGGTTAGAGTGTTACGTTTTCCAGTCTTCGAAGTAGGGAAAAGTTGTTTATTCAATGTGAGAAAAACTTGCAGATCTCCAAAACAGGGTTTTACCCTATGGTCTGTTGTGAATGTAAGAATATTCCAGCATGCAAAAAATGATATCTGCTTTTGTGATGATAGTTTGTAGTGTTTTACAATGAATCATTATAGTAGGTTAGGTACAGAACTGTCATCAATATTATTACGGAACGGTTTTTCTGAAAAAGCTGTTTTGATGCTATGCTAATGGGATATAATTTTAAAGGGTAGTTGGTATGAAAAAAAGCTCCTGCATAACATGCAGGAGCTTTTTTGTTACCTTATATGCAATGAAAAAGGCTAGTTACAAGTAGTTTGCTGCAATAATAACAAGACCGAAGACAAAGCTTGTAATAACGGCGGGACTGCCTCCTATTGCCCTAAATTGCTGACTTTTACCCTCAGAGCGCATTTTGAGTACCATGATACATGGGAGAAAAATTGCGATGACGGCAAGTGCAGCACCGGCATGGGAAAGTGCAGCGATAAAACCGTGTGGTGCTAAAACGGATGCGGCAAGAGGGGGGAGGAAAACCAGTGCGCTTGTTCCCGCGCGGCTGACGTTGTCATTACTGCGTTTGAAGGTTTCTGCAACGAGATCGAACAATCCAAGGGACACTCCGAAGAAAGACGTGATAAGTGCGAGTACTGCAAATACAGATACAATTCTTCCAAGCCATGTTGATCCGTTACTGATAAGGCTAATAAGAGCATCTACGTTAGCCATGCCTGCAAGCTGCGCCGGTGTTGCGCTACCAAGAGAGAGCATTAACCATGTAACGTAACAGAGGCCGGGGATACTGCTGCCTATGACAAGAATTGTAACCAGAGATTTTTTATTTTCACCTACAAAGCTGACGACGCTGGGAATGGAGGCATGAAAACCGAACGAGGTGAAGAGTACAGGAAGTGCTAGAAGTAAACCTTTAGGTGTGGGAGTACCCATATTTAGATTTTGTAGGGAAATATGACCGCCAAGACAGGTAAAACTGGCAACCATAGCACTGAGCATGATTATAAATAATATTTTGTTTGCAGAAACAAGGGCATTGGTGCCAATGAAGAAGATGATAGCGCTGATGATGGCAAAAGCGGCAGAACCAATGCGTGCATCAATAGTAAGAGCATTGGATATAATGCCTCCCATGCCAGTCATATAGGCAACGAGAAGACAGTAAGCGAGAAAGAAAACACTGCCTGTGGCGATAATTTGCCCAGGTCGTCCTAGGATTTCGCGTGTCATATGATTGAAATTTACCCCTGAACCCAATTCAAGGTTAATTTCAATAAGCATTAAACCCGAAAAGATAGCTAGTGCCCACATCACGAGCATGGCCAGACAGCCTGTAACAAATCCGAGACTTCCGATTACCATGGGAAGTCCCAGCATGCCTGCACCAATTGCAGTCCCTGCGACAATGCTAATCGCACCAATATTTTTAGAACTCATACAACACTCCAATTTGCAATGCTGAAAGAATCTTCAACATTGAGCAATTAGCCTCCACAAATTTGTGGGATTCAATGTAAGAACAAAGTATTTTGCTTAGTTGCGTGTACTCAAGGCAGGAAGGCTTGTCCATGGAACAGGGTAGGGTATGAATTTTTTTCATAAGCAAAAAAAGAGAACTTTTATGCATAAGTAAAAGAAAGAGCTGTCAGCAAGATATCTCTGATTCAGGCAAAAAATAAAACCGCCCGTACAATTTTTTGTAAGAGCGGTTTTTATCGTTTGAAAGTTATTCGAAATTTCTGACTAGCGCCTTACAGCGCGTTTCGTAAGCTTTAAAAATGGGGATGGATATGCCGTTCGAATTTTTGCCGAGTTTGTCCAACTGCATTCTTTATTTCCCGAACGGGCATTTAGGGAAGGAGCAGTTTGTGCAGTTGAGACACATACCTCCTTCGCCCATGGAAGCGAGCTCCTCTCTGGTAACTTCCACTCCGGCTAAAAGGCGCGGAAGGATAAGATCAAGACTGGTGTGTTTAAAGAATAGAGCACATGCCGGAACCCCGAGTAACGGAATGGATCCTATCTTACCCACGAGAGTCATGGCTCCGGGAAGAATAGGGGCGCCGTAAAGCAGGTTATGCGCTCCGGCATCAAGCAAGCCTTGACGTGTTACGTCATCAGGATCGACAGAAAGTCCTGCTGTTGTAATGATGATATTGCAGCCAGCCTGAACAAATTTCTGAGCAGCATCACTGATTGCCGTACGGTTATCCGGAACAATTGTAGCGCGGTGGATATCGCCGCCGAGGGCAAGTAATTTTTTATGAATGATGCTGCGGAATTTGTCATCAATAATACCATTGAACACTTCATCACCGGTGATTAAAACACCGGCTTTTGCTGTCATGAGCGGACGAACCTCAAACAGCGGTGCTTCCTGCAATATGTGCAATGCCTGATCAAATTGCAGCCGTTGCAGATATAAAGGGATAGCACGGGTTCCTCCAATTTCCGTTCCTTTGCGTACAATGGTGTTCCCGTTACGCGATGCTGCCATGACACCTGAGCACATATTGAATTGTTTCATAGCGTCAGCATTGACTCTTAGTAGACCATCCAATTCTGCTATCAGTGTAACCTTGCCTTCATGCGGTTCACCTTTTGTGCTTACGCCTGTTCCGCACATGGCAGTGGCAAATGCATTGGCGCAGTCATCTTCGTGTACCCAGTCGTTACCTACTTCAGCATCTGTTACATAGACGTTGTTTTTTCCCATCTGTTGTAATCTGCATAGATCTCCTGCGCCAAAGGTATCGCCGCGTTTAAACGCTGCTCCTTTGCTTGTTCCGGGAAGAATGCTTGTCATGTCGTGTACCGCATTTTTGCCCAGGGCGGTGTTAGCAGGTACGGTTTTTAGTTCTTCCGGCACAGGGAAGACAATGTTGGAAGGCATAGAAAGAGTTGTGTGACCTGCGTACGGAGACTCTCCCTGACAAGCTCGGCAGAGAGCTCCGTGAGCTGAAGGATATGGCTCTCCACAGGAAGAACATGGTGTAACCTTGCCTTTACTGCGCTTAATCAGTTTAGGCTTAGGAATAGTTATAGGGGTGGTTGAAAGAATATCTGCGCCGTAGCCGCCAATCTCTCTGCGAAGCTTTTCAGAATCTTGTTCCTGTTTAGGCTTTTCTTTCATCAACCATACGAGGATTTCAGAGTCTTTTGGGATTTTATGTATGTCCAGCCACACGCGCACACCTTCTCCGGTGTGTTTGTCATAGAGGCTCATGGCGTATCTTCCCAGATTCAGAACATTCATCCATCCGTTGCCGATAGTGCAGGGGGTAAGCATCTGAATTGCGTCCGGAAGACACCACGTTGTTTCTGATATGGCTTCGTACAACGTACCTTCCGGCATATGTTTTCGAGCTTCCTCCACCATGTATCCACCAATGAGCAATCCCGGAGCAGGATAGTTGTGAAAGAGTGTGGCCATTTCTATAAATTCTTCGAACGTATGATTACCTATGTTTTTAAAAGCAGGTTGCAGATCACAAGCTTGAGACATCGTGTAACTCCAATGATCTATGTATTAGTAATGATTATAGAAGGTAGTTGATAGTGGGTGGTTCGGTCTGTACTTGCGGATTAGGTGCCGAAAATCCAAGCCGTTTGCTGTGGGAGTAGATATTCATACGACCATTACGCACAAAGCCTAAAAGCGTTCTGTTGTTCTGTTCAGCCAGATGAATTGCAGAGCTGGTTACCGCAGAAAAACCGGCGATAACCTGAGCTTTTACAGCGGAGGATTTTCGCAGCATTTCATGACTCACCCGTGAGGAAAGAAGGATGAGCCGGATGTCATCGATATGGCCGGACTGCATAGTCTGTCCTATGGATTTGTCCAGAGCGTTATGTCGCCCCACATCCTCGCTGTAAGCAATCAGTGAAAGATTCTTGTTATACAGGGCGCAGAAGTGTGTTGCACCTGTATTACTGAATAGCGCCTGACATGCTTCAGATTCTTTTTGCAGCGAATGCACCTGTTCCGGCGTAAGAACAAAGTCATTCCCGACTTCAGGGAAGCGAGCAGGAATTCCGTGTGTTCCGCTGCCGTAACAGGAGCTGCTCACACGGACGCCTTTGTGTTGCAGAATTTGATATATACGCTCTTTGCCACCCTCAATTAACAGGGCAACTTCTGCCTCCTTGGGTGAGCTTTTGTGATGCTGTAGCTGAACCCGTTCCGTGCTGGAAATGAATTGTTCTGTAATGCAAAAACCTAGCGCAAGCGCGACCTCATTTCCCGGTGTACATTCAAGTGTAGCAATAGGAATTGCATTCAGCGTGATGGCAAGGGGAAACTCAACCAGAATTTGATCATCTGAAGGATGTGCCTTCTGCTCACGGTACCGCAGGATAGTACGGGTTAACATTTGTTGAACCACAGGGCATGAAGCCGTTGCGGCGGCTGATGATTGTTTTGACATAGGATGTCCTGTTCAACTTAAAAAGTGTTCCAAATGGTGTGAACGAGCGGTTTAAGCTTCTTCTGTGCAGCCTTCATATCAAGATGAATTAACGTTAATGGAGCAGCTGTGATATCCGGAGTAGAAGTTGTATTACGCAAGTCAATGTTGTTGAGATATGTCTTGCACTTGTTGCAGTATTCAACACGTTCGCCAGCCTGTTCCTCAACATGGAAGTAGTGGATGGCTCCGGCTTCGTCATTATTACAGGCAGGGCAAGTTCCGCGGCGGAAATGCCACTGATGGGAACAACAGGAACAGTGCATCATTTTTTTACCGCCACCACCTGCGAGGTATTCAGATTGATCCGCATCTGGACGTTGCTGGATGCTGATGTCCGGAAATGATCCGCAGACGGGACAGTAGGCTTCGCGCCAGAAAATTTTTGATAGTATTTCCGCATGCGCGGTGACATAGGCGCCTAATATGCAGCTTAAAATTTGCTGTGTAATAAAGAGCAGCGTCGCGGGATCTATGCCCGTAGTTTTGGCATGCTGGATGAGTACAGACTCGTTGGAATTTAGAGCAGCACGGAGCAGTGAGGATATAGCCACATTTTTGTTTGCGATAGCTTTCTTATATAGATCCACAGCCGGCCCAATTGTGCCGATTGTTTTCAGATATTCAAACAAGGCTGCTTCTACTTCCAGATAATAGGCTTCTGCCCATTCGATATCGCTATCGGAAAGGATAGGTACTCCTTGCTGAAGTCGTTCTTCCTGAATGATAGGGGCTGGGCAGTTTTTGTTTTCTGTAAGCTTTTCTGCAAGAGATTCAATAAGGTTAGCGCGTGCCGCGTACAGTGCAGAAAACGAATCTATAAGTGGTGCAAGGGCAGGGTGTCTTTCACATGCTGCATGAAATGTTTGCGATACGGAGAGCGTCGTATTGGCGGAGGTTGTGGCAACGGTTTGCATATATTTCTCCTGTCCGGAAAGGGAGTGGCGAAAACCGCCACTCCCATGAGGACAATAGCTAGGATTTAGATACGGAATGTAAAGACGAACGCACTGAGGCAAAGAGCTGTTTGCGCGTTTTAGGCGCAGGAGCTTCGGCAACAACATGGGTATGGTACCGTTCTGGAGCCTCTGCAATCAGATAGATGACGCTTACGTCATCCGGATCTGCAAGCATTGCGTTTGGGTGATCTTTTTTGACCTTGGCAAGACGTTTTTTTGCAAGGGCGAGCATTTCGTCCCTGTCGCCAAAGTTCATGGTGCCAGTTGGACATGCATGCACGCATGCCGGAAGCTGGCCAGCCTGAACTCTGTCGATACACATAACGCATTTGCCCGGACGCTTTGTAGCCGCATCCCAGCGAGGGATATCATATGGGCATGATTCTCTAACGTATTGTAAATCTTCGTCGGAGAATTGCTTCATTTTATCTGTAAAGATGACTGCACCAGTAGCTTCATCTTTAATGATGGCACCTTCTTCCACGGTGTCTGCTGCGCCCTGACAGGGCGGCTCAACACAGTGGCGGCACTGGTCAGGGAAGAAATTCCAAGTGATGGTTTCTCCATCCAGATGCTCGTTGAAGCGTACCAGTTTATAGTTATTTGCATTCAAATCAGGCGGATTCTGGTGTGTTCCTACCTGTTTTGTTTTGTTAGCCGGAAGCTCATACCATTCTTTACAAGCAAGCTGGCAGCCCCGACAAGCCGTGCACCGTGTGGTGTCTATAAGAAAGGCTTTTGACATGTTCTTGCTCCTTTAATTCTGCTGCGTATGCAGCAAAGATGATGATCTACATTTCAATTTCTGTAAGCTTGTCTGCTTTACGGATATTGACGCAACTAGCCTTATATTCCGGGATAGTTGTATTCGGATCACCTACAGAAGGAGTAAGTCTGTTCGTTGAGTCACCTGTACCGGGAGTTGTCCAGCCGAAGCAGAACGGCATACCGATAAGGTGAACAATTTTGCCTTCGACTTTGAGAGGGCGCATACGAACTGTCACCATCGCAATGGCTTCAACTTTTCCGCGAATACTTTCCACAATAACGCCGTCGCCGTTAGCAATGCCTTTTTCTTTAGCCAGTTCAGGGCTCATCTCAACATACAGCTGAGGTTCGGCTTCAAGCAGGTTCGGTACGTTTCGTGTTTCACCGCCGCCGCACCAGTGTTCGGTAAGGCTGTATGTGGTGAGAACAATTGGGAAGTTCGGATCAGCAGGTTTTGCGAGCTTATCCATGTCGCTGTCGATGCGTTTATACACCGGACTGCTGAGCTGGTTTGAGAACGGATGAGAATTAATCGGAGTCTCAACCGGTTCATAATGTTCAGGGATTGGGCCGTCTTTTCTGCCAGGGCCGAAAATCTGACCGTGTCCGTGTTTGCTCATGATGAACGGATTCTTACCTTCACCGCTGGACATAGGTTTCCAGCCGCCATCCGGCACATCACCAACCCATTTTTTGCCGTCCCATTTGATAACAGCTTTTTTAGGGTTAAGCGGCATACCTTCTGCGTTAACAGAAGCTCTGTTGTATAGAATACGGCGGTTTACAGGCCAACACCATGCCCAATTAGGGTACAGTCCAATGTTGGCCTGCATGTCGGTTTGTTCAGGGTTGCGACGTTTTGCCTTGTTGCCATCTTCCTCAGTATAACTGCCTGCATAGAGCCAGTTAAGGGACATGGTTGAACCATCGTCGCCCAGAGCTGTGAAAGACGGAACCTGTTGGCCTTTTTTGTATTTTTTACCTTTTACTACGGTGTCTTTTGTGAACTGACCGTTAATGAGGCGCGTCCAGTATTCGGCATCGTATGTTTCAGGCCAGTTGAGCATTGTAATTGCTTCTGGAAGCTTGCCGCCTTCTTTTTTGTACAGGTCGCGTACTCTGTTCATCAGAGGAACGAATGCTGCACCGAAGGAGCGCGCTTCTGCTTCCGGCTCAATTACTTTGTCATGCCAGCCAAGCCAGCGACCGGAGTTGGTAACTGTACCTTCTTTTTCAACACGGTGTGCAGAGGGCAGCAGGAATACTTCAGTTTTGACCTTCTTGGGGTCAACGCCCGGACGGTGCCAGTTATCTGTGGTTTCGGAATTATGAAGTTCCTGTGTTACCAGCCAGTCCAAGTTGTCCAGTGCCTTACGTAACTTGTTGGAGTTCGGCACACTGTTCATCGGGTTGAGGCCGATAATGAAACCACCGGTGATTTCATTTTTGTACATGCGGTCGAACAGGAACATGTAAGAGTGGTCTGCGCCTTTTTCAATTTTAGGGAGCAGTCCGTAACAGTATCCATTTTCGGCAGTTGCGTTGTCACCGAACCAGCCTTTCAGCAGGCTGGTGAAGTACTTAGGCTTGTGCTGCCACCAGTTTGCACTCTGTGTATCGTGAGAAACAGGAGTGTTGGCTTTGTTGTACTCTGCATATGTCTGCCAGTCAGCTTTAGGCATAGCCATGTAGCCCGGAATAATATGGTAGAGCAGGGTATGGTCCGTTGAGCCCTGTACGTTCGGCTCTCCACGCAATGCATTAATGCCGCCGCCTGCAATCCCTATGTTACCGAGGAGTAACTGAAGAATGCCAGCACTGCGGATGTTTTGTACGCCTACAGTATGCTGGGTCCAGCCCAATGCATACATGATAGTACCGGCACGTGTTGCTGTTCCGGTAGAACTGAAGTTCTCATATACTTTGCTGAGGTTGTCTTTGGATACGCCCGTAACAGAAGACACGTTATCAAGATTGTAACGTGAGAAGTGTGTTTTCAGCAGATTGAAAACACAGCGCGGGTGTTTGAGAGACATGTCTTTTTTGGGAATACCGTTGGAATCGAGATCAAACTTCCATGAGCTTTGATCATATGTACGATTTTTAGGGTCATACCCGCTAAACAGACCGTCATTGAATTCAAACCCTTCGCTTACTATGTACGGAGCGTTGGTGTAGTCTACTACGTAGTCTTTGAAGTACTTTCCGTTTTCAAGCACATAATGAATCATACCGCCCATAAAGGCGATATCTGTGCCGGAACGGATAGGTACATGGAAATCAGAACGGGCAGATGTACGGGAGAACTTAGGGTCAACATGCATTATTGTTGCACCTGCGTCTTTAGCCCGTAACACCCATTTGAAGGAAATAGGGTGATGTTCAGCGGCATTACTGCCGATGATCAGGATTGAATCGGCATTCTTGATGTCGATCCAGTGGTTTGTCATAGCACCGCGTCCAAACGACTCTCCCAGAGCCGCTACAGTTGCGCTGTGTCAGATACGTGCCTGGTGGTCCATGTGGACGACACCGAGGCTGCGCATAGCTTGATGGATAAGGGCACATTCCTCGTTGCTGGCATGCGAAGTACCAAGCAGGAACATTGATTCCAGACGGTTGACGGTCTGGCCTTTATCATTTTTTAAGATAAGTTCTTTGTCCCGGGTCTCTTTAACTTTTTTTGCAATTTTAGTGAGAACCCAGTCCCAGTCTTTTTCTTCCCATTTATCACTGTATGGAGCACGGTACATAGGTTTTTTAACCCTGTGCTCGTTGCGTGACATAGAAAGAAGGGCTGCACCTTTAGCGCAGAGTGCTCCTTCATTGATTGGGAAGTCCGGATCACCTTCTGTACTGATGAGCTTTCCGTCGCGAACATGTGCGATGATGTGACAGCTTACTGAACAGAATGGACAGATTGTGATGACTTCCTTAGCGCCTTTTGTTTTGAGGGAAGTCGCGTAGGCCTGCGCTTCCGTCAAATCAAAGCCGAGCTGTCCCAGTGAGAGGCAGGCTACCCCGGCACTGGTGAGCTTTAGGAATCCTCGCCGCGTATAACTCATGCGTTGGCCTCCTGTAGTGAGTAAGATAATTGTACTGAATTTATACAATGCATAGAGCAAACTATCACACGCTGTTCATTTTTGTTGCAAGTTAAATGTTTAAACTCAGTATGTTAACATTAACACGCCTATGGGCGCACCTTTCCCGATAATGTGTCCTTGAATTGATAAGCACATTTTTTAAGCAGAGGAACATAGGCTGGTTATTCTCTTGAAATTACGGGAGAAGGAAGGTCTTTTATTGACCAATACTTGTCAGGTGCATACCCGAAGTGTTCTGCAGCGGATGAGAGTGCATACTGTTCTACGTTATCCAGCCATTTTTTATAGGATGAAATAAGATGCTTCGCTGCTGTACTGAGCTGAGCTGAGGAACCTTTCCCGGCTTGCTGCTCTAGCAATTTCACACCGAGGATTTTTTCAGATGCCTTAATTTTTCCCCAAGCTGCCCTGTACGACATACCCAACGCTTTAGCTGCCGCACTGAGTGAACCAGTGTGCTCTATGTATTCAAGTAGTTGTAATCTTCCTTGTCCCATAAGAACCCCCGAAGAGGTTTCGAGCCATAGGTGAATTCGCATTGTTGGAGCGCCAGTTGTCATCGTATTAATCCAGTTGAGTGTTTCTTTTTTATTATGTCTAAAAAGATATAACAAAATGGAAAAGTAGTATTATTTTAAAATATTACGCTTTGTTTGGCACTGAAATGGGTAACTACCTTAAATATTGGGGATTCATTAAGTTTTTTACGTGTTGTGTTGTAGTTATGTTAAATAAAACATAGTAGTTAAATGGTATTTTAAAGATAGATATTAACCTATGCATAAAAAGACATAGGTTTGTTTTGTGGAATCTAAATTGTTTTTAGGTAGCTTTTTAGTAAGAGATGTGGTGCGTATAATTCTTTAGGAGAAAATAATGAGGCGAAAAGATAAAGATGTTACTGGAGAAGAGCTTGTTGATGAAGTGCTAGATGCTGTGGCTGTCTGTCGTTTAGGAATGTGTGTAGACAATAAGCCGTATGTCGTTCCTCTAAATTTTGTGCATCAGGGAACGACTCTGTTCATTCACTGTGCAAAAAGCGGTAGAAAAATTGACGTACTGAATAGCAATCCGAATGTATTTATTGAAGTAACTCGTGAGGGGGCGTTTGTTCCATCATCAACTACTGAAAATATATGTAACAGTGGGTATACCTTCCAATGTTTAATGGCGAACGGAATCGTTGAGTTTGTTCAGGATGTTGAAGAAAAGAAACGAGTTTTGGATGCTGTTTGTGCGAAGTATTATGGCAAGGCAGGAACAATGCCTGCTTCGGAAGTTCGTCGTACTTGTATATTGAAAATTGAGCTTACAGATATCAGTGTGAAACAGGCTGGCGACTGGTCATGAGAACAGGTTCAGGCATAGATTGAACGATGGGTATTGACTTGCACGCATCATGCTCTTTTTTTGTGCGTCTTGCAGTATATTGTCATTGAAAAGGCAATTCGTTTGATGCAGGGTGACGCTCAGTTATCTAATAAGTAATGAGGAATGTTGAGATGATTTTAGATGTTTTGGAGCATGCTGCAAGATATGAAGCGTTATCACCATATTTTGCTGAAGCCTTTGCCTTTTTGCGCCGTGAGGATCTGCATGACTTGCCGGACGGGCAGTATGAGATACAGGGCCGCAAACTGTTTGCTACAGTAGTCCATCAACAGGGTAAATCTGTTGATGAGGCAAAGCTCGAAGCGCATGACGAATACGTCGATATACAGTTTGTGATGAAGGGTAATGAGCGTATGGGGTGGAAGTCGCGAGGTGACATATCCGTGCCTGCTGAAAAGCCGGAAGAATATCCTGATGTGTACTTTTACGATGAGCCACCGGTTAGCTGGAATACTGTTTTGCCGGGAAGCTTCGCTATCTTCTTTCCTGAAGATGCACACATGCCTATGATTTCAGATGATGAAATTCATAAGGTAATTCTGAAGGTTGCGGTGAATTTATAGCTATATATGCGGTGGTGCTTGCTTGAGAGTGTAAAAAAATGATGGTCACCTGAGTGTGTCGTAGGGGGCGACAGCGGGTTACTCTACATTCGAAGACTCAACTTCCTGCATTTCCATTGGCGGCATTTCCGGTTTTACATATAAATCGATTTCCTCAATAGCTTTCTGTAGCCCCTGATTTGCTGCTTTTTCTATCCAATACGCAAATTCTCCCAGATTTTTTTCGACACCTTCGCCGTACTTATAGCACATTGCTATACGGTATTGCGCATCTTTATCATCTTGCTTTGCAGATTCGAGATACAGATAGGCTGCTTCTTCTAGATTCTGTTCAATCGCCTTTCCGGTTCGGTAGCGCTCTGCAAGGTTGTATTGTGCAATAGCATGACCTTGCTTAGCTGCTTGGTAATACCAGAAGGTTGCTTTTTTTTCATCCTGCACAACGCCGGTACCTGTTGTGTAATAATATCCCATATTATTTTGTGCAACAGCATTACCATGTTTGGCCGCCTTCGCATACCATGTAATAGCTTTGTTCAGGTCGGTATCAACGCCTTCCCCGCGTGCATAGCTTGCAGCCACATGAATATATGCATCTGCAAAGTCCTGATCCGCAGCGAGCTTGAACCAATAGAATGCGGTGATAGGGTCGTATTCTACTTCAACGCCTTGAGTGTAGAAGCAAGCAAGAGAGTATTGTGCCATAGCATTGCCGCCTTCAGCCGCCTCTGCGTATAGTGTGAGAGCTTTGCTGGCAGACTGCTCAACACCGTCACCGTATTCATAACAGCGAGCCACCTCTGCGGTGGCATCAACACTGCCTGCAGCCTGTGCGCGTTCATACCATTGAAGAGCTGTTTTGTTGTCTGCAGTCACTCCATGCCCGTAACGATAGATGTCTCCAAGCTCAAGCTGCGCCCGACTGTATCCTTGTTCCGCAGAGGCAATAAAGAGGCGAAGACCTCTTTCCTGACTGGGCTCTGTTCCCTGTCCCCAGTAATAGCATGTGCCAAGGTAATAGAGTGCCTCAGGAGTTATATTCCGTCCCGATGATTCAAAAAGAGAAATGGCGAGTTCGTATTCTTCGTTATTGTAAGCCGTAAGGGCTTGCTCAAGAGAAGAATGCAGGGATGCTTTGGTGAACAGTTTTTTTACGGAAGAAAACACAGGCGCTCCAGTCAGTCATGAATAGTGTATCGAATCGGCAAGGTGTATCTTTGCAGTACATGGCAATGCGCACGGGTACAAGTTTGAAAGATTGATAGAGAAAAAAATGTACAGTGCCGTCGCGTTCCATAGTGTGTAAAAAATTATAAGTAGCTAATCAAGACGGTACGTTTCTTTCGTTTTGATACGTTGTTGTCGTTGGTTAATATAAAGACTTTTTATATTAGGAAGGTAAGGAAATGTCTTACAAGTGGTCTAAATATAAATATGTACAAAAGTAGACATATTTATGTAGATAAATATGTTGCTAGTTCAAGAATATTGTTGATGCAAAAAAGTTAAACCGTGTATAGACATAGATCAAAGAAAATTTTTGTTCCTAGTCATATGTTTTGATTACTACGTAAATGATCTGAATAAAAACGTACGTGGTTATGCTTAGATAAAAGAACAAGATTTCCATTTTGAATGTAATGAGAGTTTAGCCACTCTTATTCATATATGAAGCTCACCATAGAGGCATGTAGATAATCGTTAGCCGCGAAGATCAACATGAAGCCACCTCAATATAAGAGCTTCATTCTCGGCTGCATATTTTTTTACCCACGGGTACAAAAATTTGAACGGCCACTGACTTTGGATTTTAGTGAACTTAAGAAGGAAAATTTATTATGAAACGTATTATCGTTCTCGCACTTGCTGCATGCATGGTGCTTGGTGCTGCTTTTAGCGCATCTGCTGCTGAATTTAAGGCTTCCGGTTTCCTCTACGCTGGTTACGACTACCTTAACGTAGATAACAACGGCAAAACAAATGATTTCTCTCAGCGTTTCCGCTCCCAGATCGACATCGTTGCATCTGAGTCCCTCTCCGGTACCGTATTCTTCGAAATCGACCAGACTTGGGGTCATGCAAATGGCAACATCGGTAACAACTCCGGTGGTGCTCTTGGTGCTGACGGCGTTAACATCGAAACCAAACGTGCTTACATGACCTTCCTCGTACCTTCCACTTCCGTTCAGGTTCGTGCTGGTATCCAGGGTCTTGCTCTTCCAGGCGCAGTTGCTGGTTCTCCAGTAATCAACCATGACGTTGCTGCTATCGTAGCTAGCACTTCTTTCGGTAAAGTTGATGCAACTGCATTCTTCGCACGTCCTTACGACGCTGATGCTTCTAGCACAACTGCTGACCTCTTCGGTGCTATCGTTTCTGCAAACCTCGACGTAGTAACTGTTAGCCCTTACATCATGGTTTCTAACAACGGTCACGACTCCGGCGCCCTCAACGGCAACGAAGCACAGTGGTACGGTGTTGCAGTAGAAGCTACTCCAGTTGAAAACCTCACTCTCGCATTCGACGGTATCTACGGTGCTGTTGAGTCTCAGGACGATGGCTTCTTCTTAGCTGGTAAAGCTGCTTACGCAACTGACTTCGCAGTTCCTGCATTCCTCGCATGGTACGGTTCCGGTAACGACA
The DNA here is from genome assembly GCF_000384815.1 of Halodesulfovibrio aestuarii DSM 17919 = ATCC 29578. NCBI lineage: Bacteria > Pseudomonadati > Thermodesulfobacteriota > Desulfovibrionia > Desulfovibrionales > Desulfovibrionaceae > Halodesulfovibrio > Halodesulfovibrio aestuarii. The sequence goes on along the minus strand of NZ_ARQF01000019.1, from coordinate 317,476 downwards.
GCGACGGCGAAGGCATCATGCCTACTCTCGAAGGTCTTGACTTCGTTCCTTGTACTCTTGTTGGTTTCGGTGCTGCTGCTACTTCTTCCGATGCACTCTTCGGTAGCGCAATCGGCAAATGGGGCGTATCTCTTCAGGCTTCTGAAATGTCCTTCATCGAAAAAGTTTCCCACACTGTTCGCGCAACCTACATTCGTGGCACTAACGACGACGACCTCGCAGCTAACATCACAAACTGGTCCGATGATGATTCTGCAGTTGAATTTGACTTCGTAACCACTTACGCTGCATACGATAACCTCGACATTATCGTTGACCTTGCTTACGCAGTAACTGATCTCGACGACGCTGCTCCTAGCACTGACGACGTTTTCAAAGCTGCTATCGGCGCACAGTACAACTTCTAATTTAGAAGTTATTTTTACAAAGTCAGTGAGCTAACAGCCACTATAAGAGGTACCCGTAACGGGTACCTCTTTTTTTATGCCTAACAAAAAGCCCCGCTACGTATTACGTAGCGGGGCTTTTTGTTAGTAGACAGCTAAGAAAGAGAAGATAATCCCTTGCGGAGAGCATATAGTGTTGCTTGCACTCTGTTGGACAAGTGCAGCTTTGTAAGAATATTGTTCATATGTGTGCTCACAGTTGCTTCACTGACTGTGAGTTCATCGGCAATACTTTTGTTTCCTTTTCCTTCTGCAACTAGTTGAAGAATTTCGACCTCTCTAGGGGTAAGGGGGTGTGGTTCTGTGTGTTTATGCTCACCCGGAGAGGCAATAAGGGAAAGGGCTTCAAGAGCAATAGAAGGCGTAAAGGCAGGTTCACCTCTTTGAACTTTACAAATGTTTTGTGTGAGTTCGGTTAGTGATATGTCCTTGAGCAGGTATCCCATTGCGCCAGACTTAATTGCTGAAAAAACAGTATCACCTTCAGTCTTATGTGTAAGAATAATAATTTTACTGGTGAGATTGCTTTTTTTAATTTCCAGACTTGTTTGTATCCCGTTCATCACGGGCATGCCAATATTCATTAAAATGATGTCCGGTAGTAAGTGTCTCGCTTTTGAAAGTGCTTCGTTACCGTTTGAAGCTTCACCGACAACAGTTACTTCAGAAGTTGATGAAAGGCCTTCTCGTAGGCCAATCCGAAATATTTCGTGATTATCGACTACCAGAACCCGAATCGGTTTTTTAGGGCTGTTTTTCATTGTTCATCCAGATAATTTAGAGAAAAGATAAGGTGTGTATCATCCATCAGTGTTGCTGGGCAGGGTATTCGGTCAGTGATGAATACAATGTGAAGGACCCGGAAAGAGAGTTTCTTCAGCCCAATATAAGCAGTGGTCGTGCTGCGTTACGAGTTATGTCTTGATCTGGTTATAATGCCAGTCCGTGTAAATATATATTGAGTAGCTCACTAGCATCATCTTCAGCTGACTCATTTGCTTTGGAAAAAATTTTTCGAAACATTACTCTGTCTATTGAATCAATAAAAAATAGTGCAACTTTTTCTGTGTCCATCGGGCGGAGTAAGTTTTGGGTTACTCCGTCCTCAAATGTTTGAGCAAAAATGTGGACCATTTCCCAATATATTGAGCTGGTATCGTTGATGACTTTTTCAAAAAGAGTAAGCCAAACGATTTTTAGTTCATAAAATAAGGCTCTATTTTGCTCTGTATGGCGAGTGGTTTCAGAAATATATTGTTGTAGCTTCTCTACAGGGCTGATGTTTTTAGTAAAAATTTTTAGTACTTCATCATGCAATGGTTTAAAACAATAGTCTGCAACAGAAAGTAGAAGGTCGTTTTTATTTTTGAAGTAAAGGTACAAAGTTCCTTTAGCTATTCCAGCATGTTCTGCAACTTTATCCATAGTAAAATTCTTTAAGCCGTGAGATTGCAGTATTCGGACACCACTGGCTAGAATAGTATGCCGTGTTTTTTGTTCTGTTCGTTGTTTTCTATTTAACTTGCTTTCCACTGTTCTGATGTCTTTGTAAATAAAATTTTAAGTGAATTATCATTCATGAAATGACTAACGGTCATCCCAACAATACCACTCCTACAGGATGAGTAAAAATAAAGTCAAGCTTGTCGTAGAGGTGAAATATGAAAATTTTCTATATCTCTAAACTTGTAGTACAAATTGCGCTAAATGTTTTTCTGTAGAAAGCAATATATTCTTTATAGTTTTTTGTGGAGTTATGAAGCGTAAAAAAAGCCTTACCAATTTTTGTTGGTAAGGCTTTGTGGTGCATGCGAATGGCTATTGAAAATAGATATAATTATCTAGATGAAAAAAGGATCAAACAAGATCGTGTATTTTTCCTCAATATCCATGCATTGCAACACAGCCGGTGGTGGACAATAACAGTTCGTTGAGACTGGCTACATAGCCAGAAGATAACGCCAACCGGCTATAACTACCATTCCGGTTACAATGGTTCCGAAAAAACTTTTTGTACGGATAGCAACAATGAGTACCGGAATTGCAGACCATAGATACATATTGTCGAATGAGAGGGAAAAGTTATTATTATGGATGAATAACGACGGAGCAAGTAAGGCGCTCAAAATTGCTGCCGGTACATAGCTAAGCCACTGTGTAACAACAGCTGGGAATTGTTTGTTAGAAAGAAGGGCGATGGGAAGCAATCTGGGGAGGTAGGTTACGACCATCATACCGACTATTGTAACTAAGATTGTTTCTTGCGAATATTGCATAAAAATACTCCTGCTGTTGCGCCGATAATAGAGGCTATAATTACACAGAGTTGCTCAGCACCTGCCAGATATAAACCAATAGCTGCTCCAGCAGAAACAAGTGCTACGATTGCGTGCATGTTGGATTTTACCTGCCAGATCAGCAGTACCATGAACATGGCTGGTAGTGCATAATCAAAGCCGAGCGGTTTTATGTTGGTAATAAGGTGCGATCCACAGACCCCAAGTAGTGTACCGGCTGTCCAGCAAAAATGTGCGATACAGTTAACTGTAACAGCCTGTGTTTCCCCGAAATTATTTCTGTCTATATTTGCCATGTGTATGGCAAAGCTTTCGTCAATCAGTTGGAAACCGAATAACAGCTTACGGGATAGCGATATTTTGGAAAGATGTGGTGCTATGGCTGCGGACATAAGTAAATGCCGGAGGTTTACAATAAAGGTTGTGATGACAATTGTAATTGGCGACATGGATGCCGCAAACAGACTGACTGCAACGAACTGGGATGACCCCGCAAAAACAAGAAATGACATGAGTACGGTCAGATGGCCCGGAAGTCCGTTTTTTGTGGCAAGTACACCAAAGGTAAATCCTACGGGAATAAACCCGACGATGATCGGGAGAGCTTGTTTGAACCCATCTATTATACCGGAGCGAAGAGCACTCTTGTTATAATCGGTGGGTGTGGCTGTGGTTTCAATTGCTTCACTTTGCATCTCATATTCCTTCTTATGCGTTTCAATCTTCTTGAATTGAAACATGAAATCTGACAACATAACAGATGCAGTTTTTACAAAAAACGATAAGTACAGATTACGAGTAACAGACAGGTGCAACTATGCAGGTGGTTTCAAAGGATTTTAAGTACCAGAGTTTAGAGCATTATTTGATCGACATGATCAACTCCGGCCGGTTTCATGTCGGGGAAAAACTTCCCTCATTGCGCGACGTCAGCCAAAAAATGCATGTCTCACTTGCAACTGTAACTCATGCGTATATGGAGTTGGAAAAAAAAGGTGTGATTGAAGCAAGACCCCGCTCAGGCTACTATGTGCGGCAGAAAGTTGCTCCTTTACCTATTCCGGATTCGCCAGAGCATGATGTGCAGATGGGAAAGTTAAGCAGGACGCAGCTCATTCAGACAGTACTTGGTATTGTTGGGGAAAAAGGAATGCTGCCATTCGGCTGTATCTGCGCGGATAGCTCTTTACTCCCGCATAAGGCGCTGGCTCGAATAATGAACTCTGTTCTTAGGACATATGGACAGGACGTTATGGGCTATGAGTCTATTCAAGGTAATTCATTGCTACGCAAGCAGGTTGGCTGGAGAATGCAGGAGCATGGCTGCAAGGTAACAGGCAATGATGTTCTGGTAACATTTGGAGCTATGGAAGCATTGTATCTGGCTCTGCGCTCCACGACACGCCCCGGGGACAATGTAGTCATTCAGTCGCCGACCTATTTTTGTTTCCTTCAGTTGCTGGAAAATCTCGGGCTTAGAGCTATTGAAGTAGCCTCCTGTCCGACTAATGGTATTTCCCCACGTGATTTGGATAGAGCTTTTTCCCGCTTTGATATTGCAGCATGTATTCTTGCGCCTAACTTTAACAATCCTGACGGTGCTCTTATTCCAGACACAGTGAAGCAGGAGATAGTAACACTTTGTGAGTCTTACAAGGTCCCGTTGATTGAAGACGATGTTTCCGGTGATCTGTATTGTGATGCGGATGGCCGCCCGCGTCCTCTTAAGTCTTTTGATTCAAAAGGAAATGTTATTCACTGTTCTTCTTTTTCAAAAACAATTTCCCCCGGTTTTCGTGTCGGCTATATGATTCCGGGTAAGAAGATGAACAAGGCTTTGGAAATTAAGGCAACAACAAATGTTTCTTGTTCAACGCCTACACAGTTAGCTATCGGGAAATATCTTGAAGAAGGGCTATACGACAGGCATCTGCGGAAATTACGTACGAGCATCTGTAACCAGAGGACGATGATGCAGCAGTACCTTCCGGAATATTTTCCCGAAGGAACGAGAGCAACACAGCCTAAAGGTGGCGGTGTCTTATGGGTAGAACTGCCTAAGAACGTGGATGGAACAAAATTATTTTTTGATGTGAAAAAGCATAATATCAGCATTGCACCGGGAGCAATTTTTTCTACCAGCGAAAGTTTTTCCAACTTTATCCGGCTCTCCTGTGTAGGGTTCTGGAATGATGCAATGCGAGCGGGTCTGGAAACAATCGGGCGTCTTGCAAACGAGCAGGTTGAGCAGAAGCCTTAACCGATCTTTCCCTCTGATCTTATTTAATAAAAAAGCCCCTGTCTGCAGATATTGCGGACAGGGGCTTTGTCTTTGGGCTATCCTTTTTGCAGGGAATGCATCATATTTTTGAGAGAATCAGAAACATCTGAAAGAGTGTTAACTGACAGTTCTGCTTCTTGCATTTTTTCTGCGGTGATTGTGGAAATGTGATTAATGTCTTCGATTGCCTGTGTAATCTCTTCGCTGGCGGCTGACTGTTGTTCGGCTGCTGTTGCAATCGCTCTTACCTGATCGGTTGCAGGAGTAACTTTAGCGACAATACGTCCGAATGCGTCACCGGATTCTGTTACAAGCTTAGTTGCATTTTCAACAGCATTGGCGGTGTTGGTCATTGCTTCAATGTTCTGATGCGTTCCAGACTGGATTGTTTGAATTGCGTTGCCCACACGGCTGGTTGCGTCCATGGTATTTTCTGCGAGTTTTCGTACTTCATCAGCAACTACTGCGAATCCACGTCCCGCATCACCGGCCCGTGCAGCTTCAATTGCTGCGTTCAACGCCAGCAGGTTTGTCTGGTCTGCAATGTCGCTGATAACATTGAGAATATCGCTGATGGATTCAACCTGCCCGCCTAATTTTCCCATTTCATCTTTGAGATGTTCACTGAGTGAGTAGACATTTTGAATCGTAGAAACAGATTCTCCAACAACCTCAAGGCCGGATTGTGCTTCGTGGTATACAGCCTCGACACTGGTTGCCGCTTCGGAAGCATTTCGTGCAACTTCCAGAATGGTGCTGTTCATTTCTTCCATGGCGGTTGCTGTTTCACTGTTTCGTGAATTTTGCTGCTCAACGCCTTCAGAGGTGGTGCGTACCTGTGTATCAAGCTCAGAAGAAACATTTGTCAGGTTGTCTACGAGTACTTCCAGCTGACCGGCAGCAGCAAGCTGACCATTACGATGCGCTTTGGCAGCTTCCTCCTGTGCCTGTTCTGCTTTGGCTGTAGCACGTTCAGCTTCCTCAGAGCGAAGCTGGACTTCCTTCATATTTTCATCAATTTCTTCCATGTTTTTCTGAAGAGTACTTGCCATGCTGTTTACAGCGTTCTGCATTTCAGCGATTTCATCTTGTCCTTTTGGATGACAGCGAACAGTAAGATCACCTTCAGCAATTTTGGAAATAACAGAGGACGTTTCTATTATTGGACGAGAAATGAGCCCAACAAGGTAGAAGATACCTGCGAGTGCAATCAAAATGCCTGCAACTCCGGTTATGATAAGAGTGTTCGTAATCTCGTTTGCATTTGCTAGAACAATATCCATTGGAACAGCCAAAGACACAACCCAGTTCTTTTTGGCGTTGCCTAATGTTACAGGTACCAGCACACGTAATTCTTCAGCTGTTTCACTAACAGAGATCTCACCATGCATTGCTTTTTGCAAGAGTGGTGCACCTCCTTGGACGGATGACGCGAAAGATTTACCAAACAGCTCAGGCAGTCGAGTTGCGGCCTGAATAGTTCCGTCAGAGGCAATTAAGCTCATGGTGCAGTTGCCGTTAAATGCAGAGATATTATTAACAATACCAGTTAAAAAATCAGCGGATAAATCGACTCCGACAACACCGATAACGTTATTATCAACGATAACCGGTACGGAAAGGCTGGAAACGCTGAATTTTAAACCGGAATTGCTGGTGTATTCTGTTACAACCGTCGCAGATTCTTCACGGGTGTCGCGGCTATACGTGTACCATGTCCCGTTTAAGGTGCTACATGGTGCTAATGTCATTGTTCCGTCCGGCTTGCTCCAATACGGGACAAACCTGCCGTCAGGACTGCTGAATTTACCGTCATCTGTATATTGGCTGTCTCTTCCGTCAAATTTCATGGACTCAGTTGCCATCCAGACACCGTAGAGTCGATTTTGTTTTAGCGCGATTTGTTTCATAATAGCCGAGAGATGGTCACGATCTGGTCTATCAGAGAAGGCTTTTATGCCTTCAACTGTGTTTGCCAGAGTACGGGCTGTTGCGAAACCTTCATCAAATTCTCGTTTAACGAGTGATGCCTGTTTTTCTGCAGCATCTTGTGTCATCACACGGGCAGTTTCTATAGCTGCTGTCCGTGTAAAATTAATGGATACAGCCAGCAAGGCCCCTATGAATACTATTGAACAGCATGAAATAATTAAAAGAAGTTTCACTTTAAGAGATTTAAACTTCATCCCCCCCTCCCGTTGATGATTTTTGTGTATAGCACAAGACTAAGGCTATTTTAATGAAGCAATATGACAGGAATGAAATAGCATTATGTTTTAAAATGCTATAACGGTGTTTTTTCATATTGTTGTCTTGCCTTATTAATGCTTTTCGGTGGATTCCCTCTTTTACTTTAAGGAGCAGGGTGTGCTTTTACATTTTTAAGTGTGTACTATGTAAGAAAATGAAAAAAGCTTTTTACAGTTCTGATATGGGGAGTTGAAGAGTATTGTGTTAATGTAGTAATAAGGAATAGGTGTAGTAAGTTGTAAAAATGTATTAATAGTACTTTTACTAATGGTTAAGAGTGTACCCGTACGCAAAAATATCGTTTTTAAAAAAGAATATTTGTTGTGCGCTATAGTTAATAGTCTATTTTTGCATGAATAGATTGCTGTATAAAAAAACGGCTCTGTTTTAACAGAGCCGTTTTTTTATACAGCAATCACATGATAGATGGTAATGTTATGGCATGGTGGTCAAGTGGCAACATACTCTACGCCCCGGTGCTACCTCTGTATCTACCGGTTTTTCAGTTTTACAGATGTCCATGACGCGTGGGCAACGCGGATGGAAATGACATCCGGAAGGCGGGTCAAGTGGAGAAGGAATTTCCCCCTCGAGAGGGGTGAAATCAACCCCGCGACGGTCAAGGCGCGGTACTTCATTCAGCAGCGCTTTGGTGTACGGGTGGAACGGGTTATTGAAAATATCGTCTACTGACGCAACTTCAACGACGCGTCCAAGATACATAACCGCAATTCTATCGGAAATGTGTTCTACCACACCGAGATCATGGCTGATGAATAAACATGTCAGGTTTAACTCGTTACGCAGTTCCATGAACAGGTTTAAAATTTGTGCCTGAATGGATACATCGAGCGCTGCAACAGATTCATCACAGACAAGACATTCCGGCTGCACAGCCATTGCGCGGGCAATGCCGATGCGCTGGCGCTGACCGCCTGAGAACTGGTGCGGATAGCGGTGCGTGTACGATGGATCAAGTCCACAGCGCAGCATTACTTTCGCAAGGTAGTCATTGAGTTCTGAAGAAGTAGTCAGCTTATGGAACAGAGGTGCCTCACCGATAATTTTACGAACGCGCTTGCGCGGGTTGAGTGACGCAAACGGATCCTGAAAAATCATTTGTACGTTAACGTTGTACTCTTTAAGGGCTTGTCCTTTCAGCGTATCAACATCTTGTCCCTTGTAATAAATTTTTCCCTCACTGCGTGGAAGAATACCGCACAGCATTCTGCCAAGAGTGGATTTACCACAACCGGATTCCCCTACAAGCCCGAGGACTTCTCCCGGCATTACGGAGAGATCTACGGAATCTACTGCCTGTACCCGTTCCTCACGCATGTTGGAACCAAGGGAACGGGCAATACGTCCGGCAAAGTCGAGCTTTTTGACAAAAGCACGGCTTAATCCTTCACATTGAAGATATGGTGTATTGTTTTCGTTCATAAAACGTTTCCAGTGCATGAGTTACAGGTTTGGGTGGAAGCAGCAGACACGGCGTCCGTCGGCTAGATCTGTTACAGGTGGTTCGCTTAAACATGCACTCGTCGCCTTAGGGCAGCGCATGCGGAAGGAACAGCCTTCAGGTAGATTTATAAGAGACGGAGTCATTCCCGGTATCTGATAGAGCGGTTTTCCTCGGTGATTGCGGCTTGGTACAGAACCCACAAGGCCTTCCGTATACGGGTGCAGCGGGTGATCTAAGACAGCTTCGACAGTGCCTTCCTCAATAATCTTTCCTGCGTACATAACTGCTACGCGGTTTGCCAGTCCCGCAATAACGGTAAGGTCATGTGTAATCCACATGAGTGACATGTCTGTTTTGCGGCAAAGTTGCTGCATTTCAGATAGAATCTGACTCTGAATTGTTACGTCCAGCGCAGTTGTGGGTTCGTCTGCAATTATGAGGTCTGGGCGATTCAGCAGACCGGTTGCAATGGCAACACGCTGGCGCATACCGCCGGAAAACTGATGGGGGTACGCTTTAACGCGTTCTTCAGGAGAAGGAATGCCTACCATTGCCAGTGCTTCAACTGCACGCTTTCGCGCTTCTTTTTTGCTGACTGTTTTATGGCATCGCACTGCTTCGATCATTTGTGTGTCTATGCGAAGGACAGGGTTCAGGGTCATCATCGGGTCTTGAAATATCATCGCAACGTTGTTTCCACGGAAATTTCGCCATTCATCAACTGTCTGTGTCAGCAGTTCACGACCTTTAAATTTTATAGATCCGGCAACGACTCGCCCCGGTTCATCCACAAGTCCCATAATGGAAAACCCAGTTACGGACTTGCCGCTGCCGGATTCTCCAACAATACCCACAACCTCTCCTTTCTCAATGGTGAGGGAAATGCCGTTAACAGCTTTTGCTACACCGGCACGGGTGAAGAAGTGTGTTTTAAGATTGCTGATTTCAAGTAGTGGAGTGCTCATCGTTTTAACCTCGGGTTCAGGACATCACGTAATCTGTCACCAACAAGGTTGATGCTTACAATAAGGATAAGCAGGGCAACGCCCGGATAAAAGCTAATCCAGTAGTACCCGCTTTGCAGGTACTTGAAACCGTTCGAAATAAGCAGACCCAAAGATGGCTCGGTGATAGGCATACCGAGTCCAAGGAAGGAGAGGGTTGCTTCAAGCGCAATGGCACTCGCGACTTTTACGGTTGAGATTACAATGAGCTCAGGGGTGCAGTTGGGTAATACATGTGAGAACATGATCCTGCGTTGTGGTAAAGCAAGGCACTTCGCCGCTTCAACATACTCCTTACCCCGTTCAACAAGAACGTTGGAACGGATAGCACGCGCGTAGTAAGCCCACTGTACAAGAATCAGTGCGAGAATGATTTTATCAACCCCTTTACCGAGAATAGCCAGCAGGATGAGTGCCACAAGAATAGCCGGAAAGCTGAGCTGTAAGTCAACAATACGCATGATGATGGCGTCAGTTTTTCCACCGACATAGGCGGCCCAAAGACCGATAATTGCACCGATAACAAGTGCCACCAGTGTTGAGACAACACCTACGCCGAGAGAAATACGCAATCCGTAAAGGATGGAACTGAACATGTCCCGCCCTTGGGTGTCAGTACCGAGCCAGTACGAAATTGATCCGTCAAATGAAGTGGAACCCGGAGCGAGCTTGCCGTCCATAATGTCAATGGACATAAGGTCGTACGGATTCTGCGGGGCAATGTAGGGTGCTAAAAGTGCAACGCCGACCATAAAAAGGAGAATGACCAGACCCAGTGCAGCCACGCGGTTTTCAAAAAATTCTTTTACTGCCTGCAGGAACAGAGATTCGTCTTGAACCGCTGGATCCTGAGGAATAGCTTCAGTTGTATTTTCTGCCATGTCAGATTCCTTGCGGTTATCGTTCCTGACCGAGGCGTACGCGCGGGTCAAGAATGGAATACAGAATGTCCACAATCAGGTTAATGATGATGAACATTGTTACAGTGATCAGCAGGTAGGCAACGATAATGGGACGATCTAGTACGCCGATGGAGTCGATAACCAGCTTACCCATTCCCGGCCATGCAAATATGGTTTCGGTAACAACAGCGAAGGCGATAAGACTGCCGAACTCCATACCGAGAACTGTGACAACAGGAATCATGATGTTTTTCATAACATGCAGTCCGATAACGCGGGTTTCCGGCAAACCTTTTGCGCGGGCAAATTTAACATAGTCCATCTGCATGTTTTCCTGCACACCGGCGCGGGTAAGGCGGATGGCAAGAGACGTTTTAAAGAGGGCGAGGTTGGTGGCTGGCAAAATAAGATGCGCAAGACCGCCAAGTGTCAGGAAGCTTACCGGTATACCTAACAACATAACCGTTTCACCCCGACCTCCCGAGGGCAGCCAGTTTAGATGCACTGAAAATATGATAATAAGCATAAGCCCTACCCAGAATGTAGGAAGGCTGAAACCAAGAATTGAGAAACGCATAATGTTACGTCCAATCCAGTGGTTTGCTTTCATACCGGCGACCATACCGAGCGGAATACCAAAAATTACAGCGATAAGCATAGCAGCAAACGCAAGTTCCAGTGTCGCCGGAAGCCGATCAAGAATAACCTTGAGTGCCGGTTCGTTGTACACAAAGGAGTTGCCAAAATCGCCATGCAGTGCACCTTTCAGGAAGATTCCGTACTGTTCCCACAGTGGTTTATCCAGTCCGAGGTCATGGACAGCACGTGCGTATTCAGCCGGTGATGCATCAGGTGCAATCAGAATGTCGATAGGGTTACCGATGTAGAATACCCCCACGAAAACCAATAGGGACATAACGAGCAGAACGACAGCGCTCTGCGAAATGCGACGTATCAGGAAAGCGAGCATAAAAGATGACGCTCCAAAGAAGCCAAAAGGAATATAACAGGCTGAAGGGGCGTGATGTCCACGCCCCTTCAGATTTAGAACAATAAGAGTAACTTGTTCTCAGCGACAGCTATGCCACGGTGCAAGTTAACCTAACGTGCTAATCAGCAACGCTTATAGCACGTGGAAGAGTGTAACCGTCAGTACGACCTTTGTAATTCAGGTCTTTTTTCATTGCCCATACGTTTACCTGATAGTGGATAGGCACGATACCAACATCACCCAGCCCAAGTTCAACAGCCTCTACGAGCAGTTCATTATGCTTTTTAGGTTCAACTGTAACGAGTGCTTCTTCAAGCAGCTGATCAACTTTTGGATTGGAGTAACGACCACGGTTTGAAGAACCGAAGCCTTTGTCTTTATCGTAGGTATGGAGCAGCGCGCTGAGGCAGTTAGAGTGCTCTCCGGTGTCTGTAGCCCAGCCAACGAGCATCAGGCTGAATTCCAGTTTAGAAGCTTTGCCGAAGTATACGCTCTTTGGCATGGTGTTTACTTCGGTTTTAATGCCAACTTTAGTAAGCATCTGTGCAATTGCCTGTGTAATATCGCCATCGTTTACGTAACGGTCATTAGGGCCGTGAATGGTTATTTTGAACCCATCAGGGTAGCCGGCTTCAGCAAGCAGAGCTTTAGCGCCTTTAGGGTCGTATGCTTCAGGTTTTAGTGTTGTACTGGTGCCTTCGTAACCGTCGGGGAGCATCTGAGCAGCAGGAACAGCAAGACCGTCCATAATGCGTGCAGCAATGGCTTTACGGTTAATTGCTTTTGAAATTGCCTTACGTACCCGTACGTCTTTCAATGGGTTTTTTATTTTGTTACCGTCGTTGTCGGTGACCATAGGAGTGTCATCGCGGTCAGAATCAAGGTGCAGGTAGATGAGACGGGTGGAAGGAGATTTTGCAAGGGTGAGCTTAGCGTCTTTGGAAAGATGTGCCACGTCTGCCGGCGGAACAAAGTTGATGAGATCAACATCACCGGACTTGAGTGCAGCAACTCGGGTGCCGTCGTTGGTAATAGGCTTGGCAATGATGGTTTCCCAAGGCTGTTTTTCACCCCAGTAGGTATCGTTACGTTTGTAGATAATGGAGTCACCGCGTTTCCATTCAACCAGCATGTACGGGCCGGTGCCGATAGCTGCTTTACCGGAGTTAAAGTCAGCAGTAGTAGCTCCTTCTCCATATTTTTTGGAAATAATGTTGAAGGTCGCCAAGTTGCGCGGAAGAAGAGGTGCCGGGCCATCAGTGTGGAAACGGATGGTGAGCGGGTCTACAATTTCAATCTTTTTAATGGCATTAACCATGCCCGTGAAAGAGGAAGGGCTGTTAGGAACAGTAGGGATACGTTCGATAGTAAATTTTACGTCTTCTGCCGTAAACGGAGATCCATCGTGGAATGTAACATCTTTGCGGAGTTTAAACTCCCAGACGTTGTCGCTCACAGGAGTCCAGGAAACAGCGAGCCCCGGCATGAGTTTCTGACGTGAATCTTGACGGATAAGTTTGTCGAAAACATAAATTGCTTGTTCGTTGTTTGCTGTTACGTTGTGGAAGTGTGGATCAAGAGACGTAGGTTCGCCTTTTAAACCGATGGTCAGTGTCTGAGCAAATGCGCCGGAAGCGCACGCGAGCAGCAGTATGCAGACGGTGACAAGAGCCATAAATTTATTACGCATAAATTTCTCCTTGCTTGTTAGTCTCACTCAAAATCGAGTGACTATACGGAAAATAAGCTTGATAATCAAGAAATCTTAAATAACTCAGCGTAACTCAAAGATTTTTTTAGCAGTAAAAGCTAACTCTTCCTGACATTTTCTACAATAAAAAGTAAGTTATGTCTTGATGAAAATAGAAAAAAGTAAGGTATTAAAAGTGATTAACAAAGTACGAGAGTTTATTGGCGAGCATGAACAAGAAATGGTTTCACTGCTTAAAAGATTAGTCGAAATAAATAGCTATACTGGCAACAAAAAGGGGGTCGATGCCGTTGCCTCGGTTATTCAGGAAGAGTGCGAAGCAATGGGCTTGCATGTTCGGCGGGAATTTTGCGAAAAGGTCGGCGATAACCTTGTCATTGAAACACCGCTTCATAAGGAAGGGAAGAAAGGCATTCTTTTATGCGGGCATATGGATACCGTTTTTCCTCCTGAATTAGGGTTCGATAGCTTCACACAGGATGGAACCTACTATTACGGTCCTGGTGTGGCAGATATGAAATGCGGACTTGTTGAGGGGCTCTATGTTTTGAAGGCGCTTGATGCGTTGGGGCTGTTGCAGGCTATGTCTATAGTGATGATCTGCAATTCTGATGAAGAGATTGGCTCAATCAATTCTTCTGACCTAATTCTTAAAGAAGCTGAAAACAGTTTAGTTGGATTTGTTCTCGAATCTACCAAAGCAGGCGGGGAACTCGTTATTGGCAGAAAAGGGCGCATGACCTTTGAACTGGAAGTGACCGGAAAGGCCGCTCATGCAGGAAGTGTCGGGGCAGACAAAGCAAGCGCAATTCTTGAGCTTGCGCAGCAAGTGCAGGCATACGAAAAACTTAACAATCCTGCGGAAGGAACAAGTGTAAATGTTGGGAAAATAGAAGGCGGTGTAGGCGCTAATACTGTAGCTGAAAAAGCCCGTGCAATTGTCGAATTCCGGTACACGCAAAAAGATTGTGGCGACAAGGTATGGGAAACTGTGCAGAAGCTTGCTGCAGAGCCGTACACAAAAGGGACATCCTGTGTTGTAAGAGCAATAACAGCACGTCCTTCAATGGTGACAAACGATGCAATACTCGGACTTTACAAAATGATCGAGGAGATAGGCATTGACTTTGGGTTTGATATCCAATGCGCCCAGTGCGGCGGTGGTTCCGATGCAAACTTTATTTCGCAGCTGGGTATTCCGGTAATCGACGGCCTCGGTCCAATTGGCGGTAATTTGCATTCTGTAGATGAATATCTTGTGGCCAGCACCGTTCCTGAACGGGCTATTTTGACAACGCTCGTTGTCGTTAAAGCCTGGGAACAGTATTGCTGCAACTAGCATCCTTTATGGTGCTTCCTGTCACCGGCTACGTAGGTTCACGGGGGCAGATGATTCTGGTTGAAATAAGGTTCTCTGGTCGTGAGAGACAAAAAATCAACTACGCAACAGGTTGCAGTGGTTGATTTTTTCACCTTTTTTTGAACGGATATTCCGACTAAACATTGCGACAGAACGTCCATAAGCAAGAGCCTCTTCGTTTCTTACGTCCAACATACAGTAACTGTAGCGGCTTGTTTACTTAGCGAGAGGCTTGGAACAGAAATTTATTGAAATAATATCCATCCACCGTTGTTCTTAAAAAGAGATAGGAACGCGGTGGCGATCCATTGTGTAATATTCGCGTAATAAAAGAGCCCCGACACCTGAGTGCGGGGCTCCTTGTATTTTATCTAGTGCGCGGTACTAAACAGTTTCGTGAGCAGTACGTGCAATGAGGTCGTTCTGGAGATCTGGGGACAGATCTACGAAGTATGCAGAGTAGCCTGCGATACGAACGATAAGGTTGCGGTATTTTTCCGGATCTTTCTGAGCAGCGATCAAGGTATCTTTGTTGATAACGTTGAACTGTACGTGCCAGAGTTTAAGGTCACAGAAAGTACGGATGAAGGATACGAGTTTGTCTGTACCTTCTTCACCTTCAACACACTTCGGAGTGAACTTGATGTTCAGCATACGAGCAGCGCGATCGCGGTGGCCGTAGTTTTTGGAAGTGTAGTTAGAAAGAAGAACTGCGGTAGGACCGTTTTTGTCAGCACCGTGAGATGCGGAAGAACCGTCAGAGAGAGCAGTCCAAGCAAGACGACCGTTAGGTGTTGCACCAACTACTTTACCGAATGGTACGTGGGAGGTGAACGGTACGTAACGTACGTCGTTGTGCATGCCGAGTTCTTTAGCGTACTTCTGGCCGTAAAGAACGTTGAGGCTGTCAACTTTGTTCGCTACTTCATCAGCGTACTCGTCGTCGTTGCCGTAGCAAGGAGCAGTCATGAGGAGCTGACGAACGTCTTCTTTGCCTTCGAAGTTGCAATCACAAGCTTCGATAACTTCTTTCATGGTAAGTTTTTTGTCTTCGAAAACGAGTTTCTTGATAGCGCAGAGGGAGTCTACGAGAGTACCAAGACCCATGTGTTCGAAGTAGCCCATGTTGATTCCTTCAGGAATCTGTGGGGTGTGCAGATCAAGACAATGCTTCATGCAGAGGTCGTGCATTGCAGAACCCATTGGCTGTGCAAAGTGTTTAGCACGAAGGTTGTTGATTACGTACTGCTGGTAGAATGCAGTTTTGAGGAAGTGGTGATGCTGTTTTTCGTAAGCATTCCAGAATTCTTCCCAAGTGTTCATTTCGAGTGGGTTGCCGGTTTCGAGACCGAGAACTTCGTCGCCATGTTTGAGCATTTTACCGTTGTGCAGAACCATTTCGAGAGCTGCTACGAAGTTAATGTAAGCACCACCGGAAGTGTAGGTGTCGCGGTTAGGCATACGTGCTTCAGTACAACCGGAAACAGCGTAGTCGTAAGCTTCAGCAAAGGTTGCACCTTTGGAAACGTAAAGAGGTACTACTTCTTCGTCGTTGATGAGTTTAGGGAAGCCGGAGCCGTCCTTAATGGTTTCAGCAACGTCAGCGAGGTAGCGCTCTGGGGAGCGGGAGTGAATACGCGCTGCAAGGTCAGGGTAGTGAAGCGGGAATTCACGTTTTGATTTAAGGAAAAGGTAAGTCAGTTCGTTAGTTGCATCGCGACCTTCTGGAGTCTGACCACCAATGGTTACAGCTTCCCAGTGAGCGTAGCCTTCGTTGAAAGCGCCACCGGTAGGGGAAACGTAGAGGTCGATGAACTGTGCCATACCAACCCAGAGGCATTCGAGGAGTTCAAGAGCCTGCTCGTCGTCGAGGATGCCAGCTTCTACGTCTGCCTGGTAGTAAGGGTAGAAGTACTGGTCCATACGGCCGTTAGATACGATGGTACCAGTTTTCTGCTCGATACGAGAGAACATCTGGGTGAACCACTGGGACTGAACAGCTTCGTGGAAAGTACGAGCTGGGTGCTCAGGAACGTGAGCACAAATTTCAGCCATTTTTTCGAGTTCAGCTTTACGTACTGGATCAGATTCTTTCTTAGCAAGTTCAGCTGCGAGCTCGGAGTGGCGACGTGCCCAAGTGATGATTGCATCACATACGATCACGATAGCTTCGAGGAAAGGTTTTTTCTCAACGTTATCGGTTGGGGAAAGCGGATCAAGAGCTTCGATTTTTTCGAGAGCTTCTGCTTTAATGCCACCGAAACCACGTTTGAGGATCTTTTCGTAGTCGTGAACCCACTGGATGGAAGAACGGAAAGAAGAAGTTTCGTTAACGATGAAACGGGAGTTAAGGCCGTCAGGATCGTCGTAAGTAAGTTTGTGAACTTCTTCAGGGAAAGATTTGTTGAGAGCTTCGTGGTAAGTTTTACCTTTCCAGTAAGGAGCGATTTCTTCAACTACCACTTTTGCATCTTCAGCAGTGATAGAGAATGGAGACTCGGTACGGTTAGGAAGGTCTTCAACTGCGATGTCAAGGAAGTCACCGTCAAGTTCAGGGTAGAGCAGACCATAACGACCTTTAACACCAGCACGACCACAAATGAGGTTGTCGTCGTCAATGTAAACAGTGATGTTTTCAGCAATGTGCTTCATTGCTTTTGCCCAACGCAGGCAGAGCATTTCACCTTCGGTCTCTTTCATGGACTCGGTGAAGTATTTAGCACGTTCAATGTCGATCATTGGACGAACGTTGTCGAAGGTTTCGAGGAT